>JBCBDI010000028.1:0-17251 GCA_038529885.1 Pseudomonadota bacterium | reverse complement strand
AGCACGTGCGGCTGCAAGCCTAATTCTTCGGCGGCTTCCCCAATTGAACGATAAGCGTCAGCGGATTTTTCAATCTTACGGGCAGCAGAAGCGTTAGGCATGAGTCTCTTTGATCTCGCGTTTAGCCTCCGACGCGATCTTTGAGCATCGGAGAAGGTTTGAAGGTCACAACCTTGCGCGCCGAAATCGTTGCCTGGATACCTGTCTTGGGATTGCGGCCCTCGCGAGCGGCTTTCTTGCGGACATTGAAATTGCCAAAACGCGAGAGTTTCACCGCGCCGTCTTGTTCCAGGCTCGTGCTGATCATTTCCAGCATTCGGTCGAGCAGGTGCGAGGATTCCTGTCGTGTCAGGCCGACCTCACGCACAATGGCGTCGGTCAATTCCACACGGGTGAGCGTTTCATCGGTCACAGCTAACAGCTCCTCTTTCTTAACAATATCTGAGCAAGTCTTAACGAAATACGAAAGATCAGATGCGGAAGAGGCTCGCGCCCCAAGAAAATCCACCGCCCATCGCTTCGCTCAGCACCAAATGCCCGGGTTGAATGCGACCATCGCTGACCGCGGTGTGCAAAGCAAGCGGAATCGACGCCGCAGACGTATTCCCGTGATTGCCAACTGTAGAAACGACTTTGCTTTCATCGAGCTTCATTTTCTTGGCAACGCCGTTCAAAATCCGCTGATTGGCCTGGTGCGGGACGAACCAATCAATGTCGTCTGAGGTGAGGCCGGTCTCTTCATAGACAGCATTGATGGCGTTTGAAATATTGGTCACCGCATGGCGGAAGACTTGGTTTCCAAGCATGCGGACATGGCCAATCGTGCCCGTGGACGACACCCCGCCATCGACATGCAGAAGCTCGCTTTTGGTGCCATCGGTGCGAATGTGATGCGTGAGAATGCCTTTATCGCCTGCGTCGGCTTCGGTCTCTGCGGTCAGAACAACGCCGCCGGCCCCGTCGCCGAAGAGGACGCACGTGCCGCGGTCTGACCAGTCGAGAATGCGGGTAAAGGTCTCAGCGCCGATCACCAGGGCCGTTTTGAACAGGCCGGTCTTGAGCATGGAATCGGCCGTCGCCAAGGCGAATAAGAAGCCCGAACACACCGCCTGAACGTCAAAGGCCGCGCCCGCGCCCATGCCGAGATTGGCTTGCACCGCCGTCGCCGTCGCTGGGAAAGTCTTGTCCGGGGTCGTCGTCGCGAGGACGATGAGATCGACTTGCTCTGCGGCAATGCCAGCATTGCTGAGGATCGCTTGCGCCGCTTTGGTGGCGAGATCGGAGGTCAGCTCGCCATCTGCCGCAATGTGGCGCTGGCGAATACCGGTCCGCTCTTGGATCCACTCATCGGAGGTATCGACAATGGTCGACATCTCTTCATTGCTCATGATCCGGTCTGGCAAATAGCTGCCGGTTCCCCGAATTACGCTTCTGATCGCACTCATTCGGATGCCTCGCTTAAGCTCACTTCGACGCTGTCACGGCTGAGGCCGGCAGCGACTTCTTCCATATAACGGCTGGCCGCGAGATTGGCAGCAAGCTCAACCGCGGTTGCATAGCCTTCAGCGTCCGTCCCGCCATGGCTTTTGACCACCACACCGTTCAAGCCGAGCAAGACCCCGCCATTGACATTGGACGGGTCCATTTTCTCTTTCAGGCGTTTCAGCCCTGAACTTGCCAGCGCGGCGCCCATTTTAGAGATCACGCCGGAGGTCAGAGCCTCACGCACATAAGAGGCGACGAGACGTGCGGTGCCTTCAGCCGTCTTCAGCGCGACATTGCCGGTAAAGCCATCGGTGACGATCACATCGACAGCACCCATGGCGATATCATTGCCTTCAACATAGCCTCGAAAGTCGAGGCCGAGCTCTGGTTCGCGTAGGCGCTCAGCCGCGAGTTTGAGCGTGTCGCGGCCTTTTTCTTCTTCTGAGCCGATATTCAACAGCCCGATGGTCGGTTTGGCTTTGCCAGTTACGGCGCGGGCATAGGCTTCGCCCATGATTGCGAAGGTGACGAGTTGGTCAGAGTCAGCATCCAGGTTGGCGCCCACGTCGAGCACAATGGACCGGCCTTCAATGGTCGGCCAGATGGCGGTCATGGCGGGTCTATGCACGCCGGCCATTTTGCGCAGCGCCATCATTGAAAAGGCCATTAGCGCGCCCGTATTGCCAGCCGAGACGGCCGCGCCCGCGCGTCCGGCTTTGACCGATTGCACCGCACCCCACATGCTGGTGGTCTTAGCCCGGCGCAGCGCAGCTGAAGGTTTTTCGCTCATCGTAACGACATCATCATGGTGCATGATGGTGCAGCGATCCATCAGACCACGCGCTTCGATGCCCGGGGTCAGATCATCGGCGCGTCCATGCACTTCGAAGACGACATTCTCGCGGCGCCCCGCGAATAGTTTCAAACCGTCAAGTACAACTGTCGGAGCCGCGTCGCCCCCCATTGCATCTATTGACAGGATAAGGCTGGCCATACGGCTGGAACTCCACGCTGCCTTAAAGGTCGGCGCAACCTATGCGTGACCGCGCGGAAAGGCAACGCATCTCTTACGCATCAGTTTTGCATAACATGCTTGCAATTCAGAGGGTTTCAGGACCGCTCAACACATCGGCTTCAGAAAGCCGCTCCACGCGTTCGTTGAGTTCCAGCACGTGGTCGGCCAATTCGAAGGCTTTTTCCCCATCCGGCTGGATATTGCGCTGAATAACGCTTGCCAACGCCTTTTGGGGCGCGCCCTCTTCCAGCGCGCCATCCACGGCTTTGGCGAGCCCGAAAAACTCCTCGCCCATTTTGCGAATGCGGCGGGCAATCGACGAATCACCGACGCCATGCTCGCGCAAAGAATGATCGAAATCAGAGAATAAGAGCTCAGAGAGGTCTTTCGAAATCAGCTTGCCATCACTGCCCTGCCCGCCCAGGCGTCGCATGGCCAGGGTCGCAACAAGCGAGACCATATGAAAGCGCCCATAAATCGTATCGGGCACCCAGCCGCGCAAATAAGGCTCCGGTGACCGCGCCGTCTTCGTGATCACGTCGCGCCAGGCGCGCACAACCGCTGCATCTGCTTTCTTCCGATTCAACCATCCAAACATGACTTGCCCTATTTCTGACGCGCTCCGAGTGTGTCCTGGAGGTTGCCATTTACTGCTTTTCCGCCTTATCTCCAGCTCAGTTATCAGGAGTATCCCCATGGCGCGACGTGTCATTCTCGCATCCATCGCACTGGCTGGCCTTACGGCGGCCTGTATCAGCCCGATCGAGGATTATCACGGATACACCGCGGATGAGGTTCTACCGCAGAATATTAAAGTCGGCGAGGATACGCGCGCGAGCGTCCTGGCGCAGCTCGGCTCGGCCTCGACCGAAAGCGTGTTTGATGAGAACACTTGGTTTTACATCACCACGCAGCGCGAACGAATCGCCTTCCTGACGCCGCGCACCAAATATCGCTCCATCACAGCGATCCGCTTTGGTGAGGATGATGTGGTCGAAGAGCTCCTCACTTATGATGAGAATGATGGCTCAGTGATCAATTATGCCTCGCGCGAAACTCCAACCCGCGGCCGCGAGCTTGGCTTGCTAGAGCAGATCTTTGGAACGGTCGGTGCAGTAGCGCTGCCGCAGACGGATGAACGCACGCCAGGCAACCCAACCGGTCGACGCTAACCCCATCAAAAAGACTAATATAAAAAAACCCGCACCAACCGGCGCGGGTTTTCTCGTTTGGATCAAATTTCGCGTTTAGTGACCGCCAGCCAGGACCGCCAGCATCAAGAGCGCGACAATGTTCGTGATCTTGATCATTGGGTTCACAGCCGGACCTGCGGTGTCCTTATAAGGGTCACCAACAGTGTCACCGGTCACCGCAGCTTTGTGGGCTTCAGAGCCCTTACCGCCATGATTGCCGTCTTCGATGTATTTCTTGGCATTGTCCCATGCCCCGCCACCGGAGGTCATTGAGATCGCCACGAAGAGACCGGTTACGATCACACCGAGGAGCATCGCGCCAACCGCTGCCAGGGCAGCCGGAACGCCGGCAATCCACCAGATCAGCAGGAACAGAACGACCGGAGACAGAACCGGCAGCAAGGATGGTACAATCATCTCTTTAATCGCTGCCGAGGTCAGAATGTCGACCGCCTTGCCATAGTTTGGCTTAGACGTGCCGGCCATGATGCCTGGATCGTTTTTAAACTGGCTACGAACCTCTTCCACAACGGCTTGCGCCGCGCGGCCCACCGCCATCATCGACATACCGCCGAAGAGGAATGGCAAGAGACCGCCAAATAGCAGACCAACGACGACATATGGATTGGCAATCGAGAAGTCGACGCTGACGCCATACAGGATTGAACTCTCCGCGGCATTCGTCGCGAAGTATTTCAAATCCTCATTATAGGCTGCGAACAGCACCAGAGCACCGAGTCCGGCAGAGCCAATCGCGTACCCTTTGGTGACCGCTTTGGTCGTATTCCCGACCGCATCGAGCGCGTCTGTGGTGTCACGAACAGAGCTTGGCAGCTCCGCCATTTCCGCAATACCGCCAGCATTGTCAGTCACGGGACCAAAAGCATCGAGCGCCACGATCATTCCGGCCAGCGCCAGCATGGTCGTCGTCGCAATCGCGATGCCGAACAGGCCTGCAAGGTTAAAGGTCAGGATGATGCCTGCCATGATGGTGATCGCTGGCAGAGCGGTCGATTCCAGCGAAACCGCGAGGCCCTGGATCACGTTTGTACCATGACCTGAGGCAGAGGCTTCGGCCACAGACTTTACCGGACGATAGTCCACACCGGTATAGTATTCGGTAATGACAACGATCAGCGCGGTCACAACCAGACCAGCCACGCCGCACAGGAACAAGTCCATGCCGGTCACGGCACCGGTGAGGCCGAGAGCGCCAGCGGCGCCAGGAAGCTCACCAAAGCCCGTTGGCAGAGCGTACTGAACTGCAATGGCGAGACCACCAATGGTCAGGATGCCGGTTGCAATGAGGCCCTTATAGAGCGCGCCCATAATGTTGGTTGAGCCTTTCCCGAGCTTCACGAAGAAGGTCCCGATCACAGACGCAATGATACACACCGCGCAGATGGCCAGTGGGAAGAGCAGAATGCTGCCAAGGAACTCGGCGCCTGCGAAGTAAATCGCGCCGAGCACCATGGTGGCAACAATGGTCACCGCATAGGTCTCGAACAAGTCCGCTGCCATGCCCGCACAGTCACCGACATTATCGCCGACATTGTCGGCAATCGTCGCGGCGTTGCGAGGGTCATCTTCGGGAATACCCGCTTCAACCTTACCGACCATATCGCCGCCCACGTCAGCACCTTTGGTAAAGATACCGCCGCCAAGACGGGCAAAGATCGAGATGAGCGAAGCCCCGAAGCCAAGCGCCACGAGACCGTCAACCACGGTCCGGCTGCCAGCATCATAGCCAAGGCCGCCAACCAGCAGGCCGTAATAAGCAACGACGCCAAGAAGCGCCAAGCCAACCACTAGGAGACCGGTCACCGCGCCAGACTTAAACGCCATGGAGAGGCCGTCTTGTAGTGAATTGCTCGCCGCTTGGGTGGTGCGAACATTCGCTTGTACCGAGACTTTCATGCCAATAAAGCCCGCCGCGCCAGACAGCACCGCCCCGATAACGAAGCCGAGCGAGGCCTGCCATCCGAGAAGCGGGATCAGTATCAGCGCAACAACCACACCTACCATCGCAATCGTGCGATATTGGCGGCTGAGATACGCGTTCGCGCCTTCTTGGATCGCACTGGCGATCTCTTTCATGCGGTCATTACCCGCATCCGCTTTCATAATCGATTGGCTCTGCAGCCAACCAAAGCCAATCGCGAGCACAGCCGCGACTAAGGCTATCCAAAACCAGAGGGTCATTATGCCCTACCTCCCTATGTACGTGCGGAGCACTCTCAGCCCCGTCTTGTTTGTTAGTGGATCTATGACTGCAACAGCCACAGCGCGTTCGCAAGGATAATCGCGCTCGGCGCGAGTCGGCACTCTACAATTAGCCCTAATGCTCAAACCCAAGTATTGATGGAGCGTTAACGGCCTCACCCTTCTGGAACAGGCGCAGACCGGCCTCCGAAGTGAGCTGTCCGATCGGCGAAAATCCGGGAATCTGTAGATCTGACGGGCCGCTCAGCAAGATCTGATAATCGTCACCGGACGTGCATTGCGCCAGGATTTCGCTGACCTCTTCAGATGGAGATGCGAGCGGAACGCGGTCTAAGTGGATTTCGACCCCGCACCCGGAGGCCTGTGCAAGGCGCGCGGCATCGATGAGCAGTCCATCTGACACATCCATGCTCGCCGAAGCGTGCTCTGCAACGCTGTGACCAAATGAAACCGGGTTGATCCGCGGCACGCGGTAGCGATCCGCTGTCTCCGGATCGCCATTCTCGCGCGCTGCGATGAGCCCAAGTCCGCCCCAGCCAATCTCTCCACTGACGAAGAGCGTTTCGCCCGGCACGCCGCCGCCGCGGCGAATGGGCGATTTGGCGATACAGCGCCCGGTTAGCGTTAAGGTGAGCGTCAGTGGCCCTGTCGTGCCGACCAAATCTCCCCCGACCAGCGACACCCCAAAGGCTTCCAGATCTTTCGCCAGCCCAGCGATCAGCGCCGCAAACGCTGTCTCTGTCTTAGAAGACGGCCAGGCAATCGAGAGGAGTGCTTCGACCGGCTCAGCGCCTTTGGCGAGAATATCCGATACGTTCACCCGCACGAGCTTTTGCCCAACTGTCACGAGCGGATCGCCCGTCAGAAAGTGGACGCCCTCAACCAATGTATCCATGGTCGCAATGGTCGGGCCGAGCGCGGTGATCAGCGCTACATCATCGCGCAGGCCGTCAGCCCCGTCTGAGGTGACGAGCGGAGCGATATAGCGCGTGATCCAATCGGTTTCTTGCATCGGTCTTCGCCGAGCTAGACCTCAAGCTTCCTCAGGCCGCAAGTCTTTTGAGACATTGTCGAGGACCGCATTGACGAAATTGGCTTCGGTCTTGTCGAAAAAGTCGTGAGCGAGCGACACATATTCATCGAGCAGGATGCGTCGCGATAGGTCCTGATGCGCCACCAGCTCCGCCGTCGCTGCCCGCAAGATTGACCGCGTGGTTGAGTCTAAGCGCGAGAGTTTCCAGCCCTTAGAGAGCCGGGCAAGGATGGCGGTATCGACGGTCTTTTGATGCTCAATCGTGGCGTTGACGATCGACTTGAACAGGTCTGGATCGGCTTCCTCGACCGGGTCCTCGTCCGGGCCTAGGCCGAGGCGATCATCCATAAGGTCACGGATCGCCGATTTGCCGCTTTGGCCGGTCTGCTCCATTTGATAAAGCGCCTGCACCGCCGCCAAACGGGCCCCAGCCCGGCGGGCACGGATCACTTCAAATGGGAGTTTCTGTTCGCTCATCGCGCGTCCATGCCACTTGCGCACGCAAAAGGCTATCGAGAATAATCTGTTCGGCTGCGTTTCCCTAAATGGAAACGGGAAAAAGCGCTATCGCACGAACTTCTTACGGATCTTCAGCATCTCAAGGCAGGCAATCGCAGCATCCCGGCCTTTATTGCCGCGCGACCGCTCGGCGCGGGCGAGCGCTTGAGCTTCGTTTTCGACGGTCAGAATACCATAGCCTAGCGCCAAGCGACGGTCGGTAGACAGGAACATCAAGCCGCGGGCGCTCTCGCCGCAGACATAGTCATAATGCGAGGTCTCACCGCGGATCACACAGCCGAGCGCGATATAGCCATCATATTTCGCGCTGTCCGCCGCCATGGCGATCGCCCCCGGCACTTCAAAGGCACCCGGCACCATGATGGTTTCGATCTGGCACTCTTCGCCAGAGGCTTCCAAAGCCTCACGCGCGCCCTGCTCGAGCTCTGTCGAGATGTGCTCGTAATACGGGGAGTTCACGATCAAAATGCGGTGGGTCATAGCCGTTTATCCTTGTTCAGAGAGCGGTCGCCAGCCTTCAATAGACAAGCCATAGCCGTCGAGACCCGCCACCCGGGTCGGTTCAGTATCAGAGAGATAGATCATCTTGCGCACGCCGAGCTCGCGCAGGATTTGAGCGCCAACGCCGTATTCGCGTAGCGGCGCGTGCGTGTCTTTCGGGTCCGAGGTCTTCATGCCGAGACGTTCGGCGAGCGCGTTCGGACGCATCGTATTGACGAAGACGACAACGCCCGGCTCATCGGCTTCAGCAATGATCTTCATGGCGCGTTCGACAAGACCTTCGCGGGGTCCCTTCTCGCCGAGAATATCAGCCAAGACGTCCGTACGGTGCACGCGGACGATGGTGGTGCTGTCGGCGGTGATCTCGCCATGCACGATGGCAATATGTTCGCTATTATCAATCGCGTTCCGGAAGATGACGGTTTTAAAGCCCTCTCCGTATGCGCTTTCGAGAGACGCCTCAACGCGACGCTCGAGATAGCGATCATGCTTGCGGCGATACTCGATCAGGTCAGCAATGGTACCGATCTTCATGCCATGCAGCTGCGCGAAGGAGACCAATTCAGGCAACCGCGCCATGGAGCCATCATCATTCATGATCTCGCAGATGACACCCGCCGGATAGAGCCCTGCCATGCGCGAAATGTCGACGGCGGCTTCGGTATGACCCGCGCGCACCAATGTGCCGCCATCTTTGGCGATTAGCGGGAAAACATGGCCGGGAGAGACGATATCATCGGCATCGCACATCGGATCAATGGCAACCTGGACGGTGTGGCTGCGATCATGTGCAGAAATGCCGGTTGTCACGCCGTCTTTGGCTTCAATCGAAACGGTGAAGGCGGTGCCCATGCTTTCGCGGTTTTCGCGGGCCATCATATCGAGATTGAGGGCGCGGCCGCGCTCGCCGGTCATGGCGAGACAGATCAGACCACGTCCATATTTGGCCATGAAGTTTACCGCTTCTGGGGTCGCAAAGCTCGCGGGGATGATGAGGTCCCCCTCATTCTCGCGATCTTCTGCGTCGACCAAGATGTACATCTTGCCGTTACGGGCGTCCTCGATGATTTCATCGATACTGGAAATTGCGCCGGAGAAGTCTTCAGCCATCTTTGTGTCCTTGCGGGTCGTGCGGGGTCGGCGCATCGACGCCAATCATGCGGGCCACGTAGCGCGCTAGCATATCGATCTCAAGGTTCACGCGGGCGCCGGGCTGCAATTCTCGCAGCGTGGTCACTTCCCAAGTGTGGGGAATGATCGCGACTTGGAAGTCGCCATTGGGCAGCGCGTCGGCCACTGTCAGCGACACACCATTGATCGCCGCAGAGCCTTTCTTGGCGAAATATTTCGCGATCTCGGCCGGTGGGCGGATGGTGATGCGATAGCTCTGACCCTCTGGTTCAACCGAGACGATTTCGCCAACGCCGTCGACATGCCCAAAGACAAAATGCCCGCCAAGCTCCTGGCCGAGTTTCAGGCTCTGCTCGAGATTCACTTCGCTGCCCTCAACCCAGTCGCCGAGCACGGTCAACGATAGTGTCTCTGGCACCGCTTCAACGGCGAACCAGCTACCCTCGCCTTCGGCGCCGAAATCAACCACCGTCAGGCAGACGCCGGCATGCATGATCGACGCGCCCATCTCGATTGTCTCAACGGGATAGCCGCACGCCACTTCGAAGCGGCGTAGACCATTGCGATCTTCGGCTTTGCGGATCGTACCGACATCGGTCACCAGACCAGTAAACATGAGAGCCCTCCTACAGAGCGTGCGCCCTAGACTCACGCCCTTATATAAGTCTCAAGGGTGTCATCCCCAATCCGTGCCGTGGCGGCAGTGCGCCAACGCGGCGCATCTTTCATCTCTGAAAGCCCCAAAGCCGCGACGGCAGGCAGTCCATCGCCGCCAATCAAAATGGGCGCGCGAAACCACTCAATCGTGTCGACCAGGCCCGCTCGGATGAAACTGGCGGCAAGTTTTCCGCCGCCTTCGAGAAAGATGTTTTGCAAGCCTTCCACGGCGCAACGATCCAGCAAACGCGCCGGCGAGACTTTGCCATCTGCGCCAGGTACAACCCAGAGCTCGGGTGGCTGGCTCAAAGCATCCGGACTGTACCCGCTGGCCTCTTGGGCTGTCGCGAGTACGACTTTGCCCAGCCCTTGCGAAGACAAGAGGCGCGCATGCGCCGGGGTACGCAGTGAACTATCGGCGACGATCCGAACGGGTTGTTTGGCAGGCGCAGGCACTGTGCGAGCCGTCAATAAAGGATCATCGGCGAGCACGGTTCCGACGCCGACCAGGACCGCGTCGTGGGCCGCGCGCATTTCATGCACACGCGCCCGGCTTTCGCTTCCCGTAATCCATTGGCTCACGCCATTAGAGAGCGCGATGCGGCCATCCATGCTCGTGGCGATTTTGAGCGTCACATTGGGGCGCGTCACGGATTAATCCTCGTCCAGTTCGGACTGTTTGATGAAGGCGGCAAAATCAGACGGCGCATCAAAGTCGCGATAGACGCTGGCATAGCGCACATAGCCAACCGGATCGACGACCTTGAGACTCTCCATGGCGAGCTCGCCAATGTCTTGAGAGGCGATTTCAGTCTCGCCGCTGCTTTCCAGTTTGCGCGCAATGCCGGAAACAATTTGCTCGATTTGCTCGTCCGAGACGGGGCGCTTTCTGAGCGCAATCGCGATCACCCGCGCAAGCTTTTCGCGCTGAAAGGGGACGCGCTTGCCGTCCCGTTTCACAACCATGATTTCGCGCAAATGGACCCGCTCAAAGGTCGTGAACCGAGCCCCGCAATTGTCGCATCCGCGCCGCCGACGCACAGCCGTATTGTCTTCTGCGGGGCGGCTATCTTTAACCGCCGTATTTTCAGATCCGCAGAAGGGACAGCGCAATCGATTAGGCTCCTAAACCGTTATAAATCGGAAACTTAGCCGTCAGACTTTCAACTTCTGCGCGAACTTTGGTTTCTGTGGCCGCGCTGTCGCCGCTGGCAACGGCATCCACGACTTCGCCGATCCAGTTTCCGATCTGGGTAAACTCTTCAACGCCGAACCCGCGCGTGGTGCCGGCTGGAGAGCCGACGCGGATGCCGCTGGTGATCATCGGCTTTTGCGGATCGAACGGAACACCATTCTTGTTACAGGTGATGTAAGCGCGCTCCAGGGCCTCTTCAGCGTCCCGACCAGTGACGCCTTTCGGGCGAAGATCGATCAGAGCGACATGCGTGTCAGTGCCCCCAGAAACGAGATCCAGCCCGCTGGCTTTCGCAGCAGCTGCCATGGCTTTTGCGTTCTCGACAACGTCAGCCGCATATTGATTGAACTCAGGCGTGAGCGCTTCGCCAAAGGCGACAGCTTTACCGGCAATCACATGCATGAGCGGACCGCCCTGAATGCCCGGGAAGACCGCCGAATTCACTTTCTTAGAAATGTCGGCATCATTGGTCAGAACCATACCGCCGCGTGGACCGCGCAAGGTCTTGTGGGTGGTGGTGGTTGCGACGTGGCAATGGTCGAGCGGATTCGGATGGGCTTTACCGGCGACGAGGCCTGCAAAGTGCGCCATGTCGACCAAGAAGAAAGCGCCCAATTCATCGGCAATCGCGCGGAAGCGCGCAAAATCGATTTGGCGCGGATAGGCGGAGCCACCGGCAATAATCAGTTTCGGCTTATGCTCTTTGGCTAAGGCTTCGACCTGATCAAAGTCGATCAGGTGATCGTCTTCGCGCACGCCATATTGGATCGCGTTGAACCATTTGCCAGACTGGTTCGGACGCGCACCATGCGTGAGGTGGCCGCCCGCATCGAGGCTCATGCCGAGAATTGTGTCGCCCGGTTGAAGCAGCGCCTGGAAGACCGCTTGGTTCGCTTGCGAGCCCGAATTCGGCTGGACGTTGGCAAAGCCGCAATCAAACATCGCTTTGGCGCGGTCGCGGGCGATATTCTCGACCACGTCGACATACTCGCAGCCGCCATAATAGCGACGCCCAGGATAGCCTTCGGCATACTTATTCGTCAGCACCGTCCCCTGCGCTTCGAGCACGGCCTGTGAGGCGATGTTCTCGGACGCAATGAGTTCGATTTGGTGTTGCTGGCGCGTTTGCTCTTGCGCGATCGCGGCAAAAACATCCTTATCTCGATCTGCGAGCGACTGAGAGAAGAAGGTGGCCGTATCAAAGCGGGTGGGATGACTGGTATCTGGCATAGCGTTATCCTATTTCTCCGGCTTCGTTTACGGCGACACGCGGCGCGCGGCAAGCGACATTTTCGGCGACAAAGTTTCGCCCCCTAACACGCGAGTGGCTGTGTTTCTTTTGACCTGCACAACTTGAAATTATGTTCGATTCGATGCTCTTATGCGGCCAATCCTGCACCAAAAGCAGGTGATATAAAAATATAGAGCCGACACAATGACTAACTCCAAAGCCGAGCTGCTGGAGATGACAACGGAAATCGTTGCATCTTTTGTGGCAAATAATCCGGTGCCCGCAGGCAGTTTACCTGACCTGATTCAGACGGTGCACGAAACGGTCCACGATCTCGCATCGGACGCTCCGAAAGAGCCCCCGCGCCCAGATCCAGCTGTCCCGATCTCAAAATCAATCACGCCAGATCATATCATCTGTCTTGAGGATGGCCGAAAACTCAAAATGCTCAAACGCTATTTGCGGTCTCGGTACAATCTCAGCCCAGAAGAATATCGCGCGCGCTGGAACTTGCCGAGCGACTATCCGATGGTTGCGCCGAATTATGCCAAGCGCCGGTCTGCCTTTGCCAAAGAAATTGGCCTCGGGCGCAAACGCGAGAGCTAAGACTTATTGCCGATTAGGCGGCCTGTTCGTCCAGTCCGAGCTGTTTCCAAACCGCGAGGATGGCCGCGACCAGGTCGTCCATCATTTCTTCGGTGTGAACTGGGCCAGGCGTAAAGCGCAGACGCTCGGTGCCCTTCGGAACCGTTGGATAATTGATCGGCTGCACATAGATGCCAAAATCAAACAGCAGAGTGTCTGAGAGCATTTTGCACTTTTCCGGATCGCCCACGAGAAGCGGTACGATATGGGTCTCGCTCTCCATCAAAGGCAGGTTCGCATCTCGGAATTTTTGCTTGAGCAATTCAGCTTGCGCTTGATGCGAGAGACGCAATTTACGACCTTCATCCGACCGCAATTTTTGAATGCTGGCCAATGCGCCAGCTGCCATTACCGGGCAGGTTGAGGTGGTGAAAATGAAACCGGACGCGGTCGAGCGGATCGCATCGATCATGGTCTCGTGCGCCGCGATATAGCCGCCCATGACCCCATAGGCTTTGCCCAATGTACCTTCGATAATGTCGACACGGTCCATGACATTATCGCGTTGAGCAACACCAGCGCCTTCATCGCCATACATGCCGACCGCGTGTACTTCATCGAGATAAGTCAGCGCATCAAACTCATCGGCGAGATCACAAATCGCTTCAATCGGGCCGACATCGCCGTCCATCGAGTAAACGCTTTCAAACGCGATGACTTTCGGTCGGTCCGGATCATCATTCTCCAAGAGCGCCCGCAAATGCTCCACATCATTGTGCCGGAACACGCGGTAGTCCGCTTTGGAGCGGCGAATGCCTTCAATCATGGACGCGTGGTTGAGCGCGTCGGAATAGATGATCAGATCGGGCAGGATCTTGCCGAGCGTTGAGAGCGTTGCATCATTCGAGACATAGCCTGATGTGAACAGGAGCGCGCCTGATTTGCCATGCAAACTCGCCAGCTCTTTTTCCAGATCGACATGATAGCGTGTGGTGCCCGAAATATTGCGAGTGCCACCAGATCCAGCGCCAAAGCTGTCGATCGCCTCGTGCATCGCATCGAGCACATCTTCGTCTTGGCCCATGCCGAGATAGTCATTGGAGCACCAAACAATGATGTCGCGTTCGCCATGCTCAAAGCGCGCCGTGGCGCGCGGAAATTCACCGCGATGGCGGTGCAAGTCCACAAATACGCGATAGCGACCCTCATCATGGATGGTGTCCAAAGCGTTCTCGAAAGCCTTCAAATGTTTCATGACAACTCGCGTTCCGTCAGATTCAAACCGTTATGTAAGGGATAGACCTTAGAAATAAACGGTATGAATGGCCGCACTACAGTGAAATCCTATAGGGACATACCCGTATAAGGAAAATCTTTAGGCGTCATAACCTGGGGCTTCACGATCCAGCTTCCGCAACAGGCCCGGCCAAGCCAGCATATTTGCCAGCGTTTTGGTGCCTTCAGGGTTGGCTTGGCTCTTCACGACGTCTTGTACATCTTGCGACGGAATGACCATGTTTTCGCGGCCAGCCGTCAGAGCCCGGACCTGCATCGAACAGGCCCGCTCGAGGAAAAACATCCGCAAGAAACACTCAGCTGCGGTGCCGCCAACCGTCAGCGTACCGTGATTGTAGAGCATCATATTGTTCTTATCGCCCATATCCGCGACCAAACGCTCGCGCTCACCATGGTCGAGGGCCACGCCTTCATAATCGTGGAAGGCCAAATCATGACGCACCAGCATGCTGGTTTGCGTCAGCGGCAGCAGGCCTTCTTTATTGCACGAGACAGCGACGCCATCATCGGTGTGAAGATGCATCACGACATGCGCATCGTCGCGGGCGGCGTGGATCGCTGAGTGGATCGTAAATCCCGCTGGGTTGATGAAGTAAGGCGTTTCCTGAACGACATTGCCGTCCAAATCGACTTTGACCAGCGACGAAGCGGTAATCTCCTCAAAGAACATACCATAGGGGTTGATCAAGAAATGATGGTCCGGGCCCGGAACCCGGTGCGAGATATGCGTGAAAATCATATCCGTCCAACCGTGAAGCGCGGTCAGACGGTACATCGCCGCCAAGTCCACGCGGACCTTCCACTCTTCTTCGCTTACCTGGCCCTTGAGGCTGGTCATCTGCATGCCGTCTGCCATCGTCTATCCTCCGGAGAAATTTATCTGTATCGCAATTTTCCCTACAGTACCCGGAAGCTTCCCTTTGGGCAATTGAAGCGCATGCTTGACCCCGCGTCCGATGCCACCGACATAGACGGCCATGTCTACTTGCATCGCCTTCAGCGCCTCGAAGCGCCCAGAAGCCCAAGAGGCTTTGAACCGTCTGACCCAAAGATATGGTCAGTATGACGAGGACAAAGCCGACGTCATAGTTGCCTTGGGCGGCGATGGGGCCATGCTCGATGCCATGCGCCGGCGCTTCGAAGACCATAAGCCCGTCTATGGGATGAATCGCGGCACCGTCGGCTTCCTCATGAACGAGTATAATGAAGACGACTTGATTGAACGCATCGACCGGGCGGAGCGCGCCATGGTGACGCCGCTGCGTATGAAAGTCACAGACGTGCACGATCAGACCTATGAGCGGCTCGCCATTAATGAAGTCTCGATCCTGCGCCAAACCGCTCAAACGGCGAAAGTTCGCATCATTGTCGACGGCAAAGAGCGCATGGCCGAGCTTTCATGTGACGGCGTGATGGTCGCCACCCCAGCAGGCTCGACCGCTTACAATCTCTCGGCACACGGGCCTATTCTGCCGATCGGGGCCAATCTCTTGGCGCTGACGCCAGTGAGCGCGTTCCGGCCGCGGCGTTGGCGCGGGGCCCTGCTCCGCCATGATGCAACGGTCGAGATCCAAGTCATCGCGCCTGATCGCCGCCCGGTTGCAGCGGCGGCCGACAATCAAGAAGTGCGCGATGTCACTCAGGTCTCGATTTACGCCGACCGTTCGCAACATTTGACCATGCTGTTTGACCCCGGTCACGCGCTCGATGAGCGCATTTTGCGTGAACAGTTCGCCTTCTAGCGTTAACCCTTTGAGGGCTTTCAATCAGGCGTTTGTTAAGGCTGTTCTGCTAGTCAGACAGCATTATGGTTAAGTCATTATTGAACCTGCTCAAGAAGCCCAAAAAGGGCTCTGAACTCCTCACCGAGCTCGATATTTCTCGCGTGGTGACGGAGACGAACCCGGCGCCTACCGCGCGCCCCACTGCGATCGAAGACCGCGCGCCTGGTATAGATCTAGATGGGTGGAAACAAAATGATCTCGATCTTTTGTCTTCAACTTGGCAGGCAACCTGCGACAATCCTGAAGATGATGGCGCAGCCAACGAGTTTCGCACGGCCCTGCACAATCTGCATGGTGCCTCGGGGGCCTATGGCGGCGGAGCATTGACCCGCTTGTCTGGGTCGCTGCACGAGCTTGTCTCAGGCATTAAAGACCTGCACAGCGAAGCGGCTTTGATCAATCTTCATGTTCAAGCCTGCCGTGCGACGGCACATTCGGATTCCGACGAGATGGCAGATGCCGTCTGTGACGCTCTGGAAGGCCGGGTTGAGTATCGCCTACACGGCACGCTCAGCTAGCGCTAACCAACACCCTGAAAGCCCTCGACTTCGCGCTTCGGCTTGTCGCCGCGGTCGATGCCGAGCAGCAGCACGACGGCTGAGGCGACAAAGATCGACGAATAGGTCCCGACCACGACGCCGAAAATGAGCGCAAAGCTCATCCCGCGCAGAACAGGTCCGCCAAACAGGAAGATCGACAATAGAGCCAGCAAGGTCGTGCCAGACGTCAAAAGCGTCCGGGACATGGTCGCGTTAATAGCCAAGTCGACGACTTTGAAGAGCTCGAGCTTCTTATATTTCCGCGCCTCTTCGCGTACCCGGTCGAACACGATCACCGTGTCATTCATCGAGTAACCGACAATCGTCAGAAGCGCCGCAATGGTGGCGAGGTTAAACTCAAACCCAGTCAACGCGAACATGCCCATGGTGAGGATCACATCATGGAACAAGGCTGCCACGGCGCCGAGCGCATACTGCCATTGGAAGCGGAATGAGATGTAGACCATCATCAAAGCCAGCGCGACGGTCAAAGCGATGATACCCGACCGGAACAGCTCGCCGGAGACTTTGGGTCCAACGGATGCTTCTGAGCGCAAATTGAAGCGCTCTGAGCCGATCAGTTCGCGTAAGGCGGCGCTGACTTCATCGCCTGCTCGGTTCTGAGCTTCATCCGGCGTCTCATCCCCGACAGGCGGCTGCGGCTCAAAGCGGATCACCGCGATTTCCGGGGCATTCGGCCCAGTGCCGCGCGCCGAGTTGACCTGGACATCGCGGTAATCCGCTTTGAACCGCAGCCGCCTGTCGGGGATGAAACGCCGGATGAGGCTCAGAACCGAGCAGGCGATGAAGTCAGCGCCGCCTTACGCGAACTGATCGGCACAGAGCGCTTCAATTTGCGCTCGG
>JBCBDI010000027.1:0-17743 GCA_038529885.1 Pseudomonadota bacterium | reverse complement strand
CGACGGACATGTTTGTTGAGGCTTATCTTTCAGCGCCCAAGGCCATCGAACACTTCGCGATAAAGCTTCCTATTTTCAGCAATGAAGTATTCGATGGCCTTGGGCGCTGAAAGATAAGCCTCAACAAACATGTCCGTCGAAAACGAAGACGAATGACTGAATTTGTAAGCGTCGATTGCGAAGACCTTGAGAAGCACATCGAGCCGCTCCGAAAGTGAATCGCATTTCGCCAATCGCTTACGCGCATTTAGACGCCATTGCTCGCCCATATGCTCAATCGCAGCATGAAAGATGGCGTCTTTAGTGCCGAACAAGTTGTAGATGGTCTGTCGCGACACGTCAGCGCGTGACGCAATTTCACCCATCGATGTCTTCCTCATGCCCAGCTCTGATACAGCTTGGATTGTCGCATTGAGAACTTGCGTTTCCGTATCGGTCATAATTTTCTCACTTGACATTATCGAGCAAAATGTCAAGTAGACGAAACTTTACAATAAGACGTTAAATGTAAAATGACAAATCCGAGCCTCAATCTTTCACGTCGTGAATTCAGCGCCTTAGCCATAGCTACCGGTGCGTCCGCCTCACTCCCATCTAACGCCCAACCCGAACCGCAAATGAGCAATGCCATGATGACCCCCGAACAAGAAGCCGCAATGATCGATCACATCGCCAAAGGCGTGAGCTACTCATTCCGCACCCCGATCCTTCGCCGCCCTTCAGATTATGGCCTTGAATATGAAGACGTGTTCTTCCCGGCCATGGACGGCGTCATGCTGGACGGGTGGTTTATCCCCAGAGAGGGCAGCGACAAGCTGATTATCTGCAACCATTTCATTGGTGCCAATCGATATGGCTATGCGGGCCATTTGGAGCCTTGGACGGGCAATGGCGGATTCGAAGTGAACTTCATTGAGGCTTACAAAGCGCTTCACGAGGCCGGCTTTAACATCCTGACCTATGACCTCCGCGGCCACGGCCATTCAGCAGATGGCGCAGGCAACATAACGGGCGTGGGAGCGATTGAATGGCGCGATGTGATCGGGTCGGTCCGCTTTGCCAAGGAACGCATGCCCAACGCGAAGGTCGGGCTTCACAGTCTGTGTATGGGCTGCAACTCCACCTTCATCGCCATGGAGAAACACCCCAAAGAGTTCTCTCACATCAAATGCATGATCGCACTTCAGCCTTTGTCTGCAGCGCCTTTCATCGAGCGCGCGCTGATCGACAATGGGGTCGAGAACGCGGTTGAGAAGTTCAATGAGCGATATTCTTATTACTCAAGCTTCCGTCATACAGATTCTAACGCGATTGCGCGCGCGCATGCTGTCACCGTTCCAACGATGGTGGTCCAGGTGAAAGATGACATGACAACCAAGCCGTCCGACGCACAAGGCATCTACGACAAGCTGCCGAATGCTGACAAAAAGCTCCTATGGATTGAAGGTACACCCGTAAGATATGAGGGGTATCGATACTTCAGTCAGAAACCCCAAGAGATGGTCGATTGGTTTCAGGGGCGAGTTTAATACGGACGGTTCCGTCTGCCCGCGGCAGCTGCGCTCGCCTTTTCCCGCCCCCCCTCTAATGAAATCCACGCCTCACAATACGTTTCATGCCCGTTCGGCGCATTGAATGACTTGATATTAGCAACTGCTAATATAAGTAATTGCTTAAAAGGAGACACATTCATGGACTATGGCAGCGCCTTTGGCATCGACGTTCGGGAAACGGAAGAATTTGAGTTTGATGGACAACCCGCTCGTGCCGTAAGGGGCACGCGGGTTTATGATACGGATGTTGATGACCTTTGGGACGCGCTGACCAACCCGGAACGTATCCCGCGTTGGTTCTTACCGATCAGCGGCAAGCTCGAAGTAGGAGGTAATTATCAACTTGAAGGCCATGCGGGCGGACAGATCTCCAAGTGCGATCCGCCGACGAGCTTTCATGCGACCTGGGAATATGGCGATGATGTGAGCTGGCTTCAGGTCGAGTTGTCCGAGGCCCCCAATGGCGCGCAGCTCTCCTTGACCCACATCATGCGCAAAGACGACAAGAATAATGAACACTGGACAAAATATGGGCCTGCCGCCACCGGCGTCGGTTGGGACTTGGCGTTTCTGGCGTTGGACTATTGTTTGTCCAATGCGAATGCGATCATCGACTCGGCTGAAAATGCCGCCTGGGTGGCGAGCGCTGCGGGCAAGCTCTTTGTTCGACGGTCTGCCGACAAGTGGGCTGAGGCACATGTAAAAGCAGGTGAAGCTAGACAAATCGCGCTCGAAATGGCGAAGCGAACGGCCAGCTTCTATACAGGTGAATAATGCACGCCTTCGACGTCTTGGGCGACCCCGTTCGCCGTCGTATCTTGGAACTCCTGTCTGATCAGAAACTTTCTTCGGGTCAAATCGTGGAGGTGATCAGCAAGGAGTTTGCGATCAGCCAGTCTGCGGTCTCGCAACATTTGAAAGTGCTAAGAGACAATGGATTTGCGCATGTCACGATTGACGGTCCGCGCCGAATTTACGCGCTCGAAACGACCGGGCTGAAAGAAGTCGATGCATGGCTGAGCGGGTTTCGGCATTTTTGGTCCCCAAAGTTCGAGGCCTTGGCGACGGAAATTGCCCGCGGCAAACGCAAACGCTCAAAACTCTGAGATCGGATGCTGCGTCTAAGGACTGGCGACCCTAAGTGTCGGAAGGCACGCTGTGCGCGGATGACTCGCCTTTGCTGAGCAAAACTGAAATCGCGATCAGCCAGATGAAGAGCGAGAAATCCGCAAGCCTTTGCCAGGCGCCTCGCGCGCTTTCCATGTCCGGGTTTGCCATCATCGCGAAGCCGATAAGGGTCGCGAGGGCGGCTGCGAAGCTCAAGACACTCGCGGTAAGTTGGGCCTGTCTGAGAAAGTGGACACCGATCAGCGCTAAACCGAGGGGCGAGGTCAAATAGCCGATGATGCCGAGTGCATTGTGCATCATCTGCGACGATGATCCCTCCATCGGGCAGCCTGCATCACATGGAAAGACCGCCGCTCCAATATAGGAAATGCTTGTGCCGAGGAGGAGCAGAGCGCCCATCCAGAGCAGCTTGCTTTGAGCGCCTTTTAAAAGCGACAGAGCGCCAATGGCCCACAATACGCCCGCCGGCAAGAACCCGGCATAGCTCATGAGGGCCGCATGCGGCGCGCCGGTGGCACCGAGCTCACTTAAAAAATTTGCGACAGGACTATAGTCTGGCCATGCTAATCCCAGAGCAGTCGGTAGTGCGATCCCAAAACCGGCGGCGGCGAGGCTGACAAACACTCTCATTGAAATGGTTTTACGCGCCTTTCCAGTCTCTCGGTTTGGAAGCTAGGGCATCCCCCTAGAGCGAGCAAGGCGTTCGCCTGGCGGCATGGATCTCCTGCCGTCTCCATCTAGTCTTCCATCTTATACGCTTTGCCCCCAATCCAAATCGCATCCGGAACGCCATTGACCAAGTCACCTCGCGCGCTCCAGTAAACCGATGTTCGCAAGCGCGTTCCATCTGGATAGGAAAGCGTCAGCGTTGCCCCATCGAGTCGCCACTGCCCCACTGATCCCCTCTTTGAGCCCGCCGTCACGACGCCATTGCCACCACCGCCAAAGCTTTCCTGAGAGAAGGTGCCGTCGGCGCGAAAGTCATAGTCTTTCGATGCGATCACGATCGAATTGCCGCCGAGCGCGGTATTGCCCCCGCCTCCGATTGAGCCAAACCTGCCAAACAGACGCCCGTTGGGGATCGTGGCTGGAGGTCCAATCGCCGGATCAAGCTCATCGCTTTCACCGTCTGCATAGGTCACAAGATACTTTCCACCAGACTTGCGCCATGTCCCGACATCTTCAGGGCGGCTGCGCCTCAAGGCATGGACATCAACATCGCCTGGCGCGAGATCCGAACAGCGGCACGCGGCCCCGCCTTTGAACAGATAAAGCGGCGCGTATTTCGGATAGACTGCGCCGCCGACACCGTAAGAATAGCTCAGGTCAAACACGACCTTTTCCATCGCGGCCGATGATGTCGGTTCGGGTAGGGGCGCTACCGGCGCCTTAGTGGTGGCGGCCGGCGACACGAGCGCGGTCAAGCGCGCCTCGGAGGCGTCCATGCGCCCCACCAGTCCGGTCTCCGTCGATACGCCCATATGGATGAGGCCGGTCACCTTGCTCTCAGCCTCAACCGCATAGGCGCGGATCAGGATCGTCCCACCCGTAATCGCGAGTTCGCCATCACATCGCGCGAGTTCGTTGCCGGCAATGCGCTTGCAATTTTGTTGAGGAATATCAGACACTTTAGCGATTGCGCGGGCGGCCGCCAGCGCGTCCGTTTCGCTGGTAATCTCTTGTATGACGATACGCTCTCGGCCAGATGGCGCGGTATATTCTATCATCTCGCCTTTCTGTTTGGGCGTCCATCCACTCGGTGCAAGCTGATCCGGCGCAGCGAATGCGCTTTGCTCTGCTGCGAGCGCCATAAGGCCAAACAGACTGACCATTCTCAAAAGCATAATATGTCCCCTTTCCTCGCCACTCCTTTGCTAATCATACCGCTCAGTAACCGCCGATGAACAAAGTCTGCGAGCGGTTCGATGAACGGTTTGAGCAAAGTCCGTGAGACTTGATCGAGCGATTTGAAACGTTGCCAAATCTGAGCAAGAACGACGTCTCAGTTTCCGACATCGAATATGGGGTCTTGAAGCCCCTCATCCTGAGATTGATCCGTTCCGTTTTGGATACCCAGGGTCTGCAAAGTTCCGATCGTCGCCATATTCTTTCCACGCGTGATATAGGCCATCCATTCTTCAAAGAAGCGTCCCATTTCTTTCGCCGCATCTTCGTCGCTCATTGCGCCATAGACGGCCATATCCGCATTTGGCTCGTTCAACCGCAAACCGAAGTATCGGACGGTTGGGACCACCCACCCCCCGAGCGCCGTAAAAGAGCCTTCAGGCGCTATGAACATTTCAGCCGATGTCCCTTGATCCGGCCCCGATGGGGTGATGATCGAAAACCCAGCGACTTTTACCGGTTTGCCAGCACTCGTGGCATTGCCCACCCAAGCGTAAAATGCGGACGTCTTCATTCCGGTTGCGTCCATGAATGAGGTGACGGTTGCCCCGGAGAGCTGCTCACGCGCCGACAGGCGAAAGGACGTGACACCGTCTTTGCGAAGGCTCTCTCTTAAGGCGGCTTGCAGATCGACGAGGTCAGACTGAATGGATAACACGCGCACGTCTTTCGCGCGCACGTCGGCCGGCACGATCCTGTTTTCAGCGTAGGCGACAGGTGCGCGCCGCCACCCTTCAAGGCGGGTAACCCCGTCAGGGTCTGTGACCTGCACCAATGGCACCTCTGTCATATTCTGAGAGAGGGCTGGAGACGCCGACGAAATCCAACACATTAGCACGATAAAAATGGATCGAACCCATGCGGTGTTTTCTGAAAGTATGCCCATGCGATACTCGTCTAAAGTCATCTGCGATTCGAAGATGCCTTGCGCAGCATAAAAAGCAAAGTCGAATTCTGCACGCGAAAGAGTGGCCTTGAGTGCATCGCGAGACCGTCGCTGGGTCAGGCCTGGTCAGGTGGGCAGCGATCAGAAATAGTGAGCCCGGCTTTGATACGCATGGGAGCTGGCCGATATGACATTCGACGCGTCTTTTCTCTATCAATCTTCCAATTGGGCAAACATGGATGCGGTCCACGACCTGTTCGCCACGATGCGGGCCGAAGATCCGGTGCACTATTGCGAGTCCGACACATTCCCGAACCTCTGGCATGTCACCAAGCATGCCGACATTTTTGATGTCGAACGCCGCACAGTGGACTTTCTGAATGAGCCTAGACTCATCATTGCGACCCGGCAGCAGGAGGACAAGATCCGCGCGGAAACCGGCGGAACGCTCAATCGCATTCGCTCTTTGGTGACCTATGACGCGCCTGAGCATATGAAAATTCGCTTGCTCACCCAGTCATGGTTCATGCCGAAAAATCTGAGCAAGCTTGAAGCCCGCATTGCAAGCTCTGTTGAGCGCGGCATGGACACGCTCGCAGCCCGCCAAGGCGACGTCGACTTTGCCCGTGAGGTCGCGCTGGAATATCCGCTTCGTGTGATCATGGCGGTGCTCGGCGTGCCCGAACAAGACTTTGGCATGATGCTGCGCCTCACCCAGGAATTGTTCGGCCCAGAAGACCCTGATGTCGGTCGGAAGATGGATGACGGGGGCGATGTCGACGCGGCGCTCGGGCAAACCGTTGCCGAGCTGTTTGGCTATTTCACAGCGCTCACTGAAGAAAAAATGAAAAACCCTGGGGATGATGTCGCAAGCATAATTGCCAATGCGGAGATCGATGGCGCACCTTTGGATGATATGGGCAAACTCGGCTATTACATCATCGTCGCCACCGCCGGACATGACACGACCAGCTATTCGCTGACCGAAGCGGTGCATCAATTGGCGAAAGACCCGGCTTTATTCGAGCGGCTAAAATCAGCGCCAGAAGAGACCAGCTCGCTGATCACTGAAGAGGCGATCCGATATGCGTCTTCAGTGCGCCACTTCGTCCGAACCGCAAACAAGGACACAGAGCTTGGCGGCAAAACCATCCGCGAAGGCGAGTCCGTGATCTTGTGGTATCCGTCTGGCAGCCGGGACGAAGACGTGTTCGAAAGCCCCAATCGATTCGACATTGATCGTGATCGCAGCCAACGCCATGCCGCTTTCGGGCATGGGGCGCATATGTGCCTTGGCATGCATCTAGCCCGGCTTGAATTGACGACATTCTTGCTCGACCTCGCCAAACGCGTCGACGCGATCGAGCTCGCCGAACAACCCCGCTACGTCCAAGCGAGTTTCGTTGGCGGGATTAAGTCCTTGCCGCTGAAGTTCACGCTAATCTAAAGCGCTCGTTTTCTTCGCGGGGTGCGAGGGCCAATTTCTGCACACCGCTCCGTTGACGCACGTCGCGTCAGCCAGGTCCGGATGGCGTCGAAAATCCAGCCAGGAGGCCGCGCTATGCAGGACCGCATCACCATTACCATGCTCGAAGACGGTATCGCAGATGTGCGCTTGATCCGGACCGACAAAATGAATGCCCTCGATCCGGCGATGTTTAGCGGCCTGACCGAAGCGATTGATACGCTGAAAGAGATGCCGGGTCTCCGCGTGGTTGTGCTGTCGGGCGACGGCCCTGCTTTCTGCGCCGGTCTCGATCTTTCAAGCTTCGGCAAACCGAAAAATGAGAAGGCATCCGACAATCCAACACGAGAGCTCTCCCCACGCACCAAGGGCGTGAGCAATGACCCTCAATATGTCGCCTATGGCTGGCGCGAAATCCCAGTGCCGGTGATTGCGGCAGGGCATGGCGTGATCTTTGGCGGAGGCTTGCAAATCTTCTCTGGCGCAGATGTGAAATTCATTCACCCAGACACGCGCTGCGCGGTCATGGAAATGAAATGGGGCCTGGTGCCGGACATGGCGGGCTTCCCGCTATGGCGTGAGAATGTGCGCGGCGATGTCTTGCGCGAGCTGACCTATACCAATCGCGAATTTTCTGGACGCGAAGCTGCCGAACTCGGCTTTGCAACGCATGCCACTGAGACTCCGCATGCCGACGCCATGGCGCTTGCAAAAACCATTGCTCTGAAAAACCCGCAAGCTGTGCGCGGGGCAAAGCGGCTGTTCGCAGTGCAATCTCACTCGACAGATGCGGAGCTGTTGCAAGCGGAGTCCACTGAGCAAGACGGCATCATTCGAAAGCCAAACCAAATGGAGGCGGTCAAAGCCTCGATGGACAAGCGCAAACCTGTTTTCGTCGATTAAACCCGCCGGTCATGCTTTCGCGCATCGTTTAAATTTAACCCATTACATTACCCGGTTGATGAGCATTCCTTGCTAGCCTCGAAGGTGGGCATGGGTGCTGATTCAGCGCTTTCACGAGTATGCGTGAGGGATTTGAGATGAAGATCGCAAGAGTCTTCTCAAATAAAGACGATAATTCCGCGATGGCACGCGCGGAAATGAATCGGACTCTGATGCACCGAAAGCGCCCGGCTGACCCAAACGGTTTTGAGCGGCGTATCGCCGAACGCCGCGCCGCGTTTGAGTCAAATGACGCGCTTCCCGAAGTTGATCAGCTGAAGTTCGGCAATGAGAAATTTGGCGGGATCGCAGATTCTTTCGCCTTTCCGGTGGTGATGGCTGGCGCTGCCATTGGCCTCGCCATTTTGGCGGGTTCCGTGCTGGTGCAGACCCACCCTGAATGGATCCTCAACCACTTCATTTGGCTAACCGCTGTGGTAGCGACTACGATTACAGTGCCGCTGGCGCTGGTGTCTGGATTTCGCGAACACCGCAAATGGCGCAGCTATAAAGCGATGCGTTCGCTCGCCTCGCTCGATCCGCTGACCGGCCTGATGAACCGCCGATCCTTCTCAGCTTCGTTGGATCATGAGCTGAAACGAATGAGCCGAACGGAGAAAGCCGCTGCCGTTATCCTCTTTGACTTAGACCATTTCAAAAAGCTCAATGATGCGCATGGTCACCATGTCGGTGACCAAGTGCTGATAGATGTCGCCTCCATTGCGTATTCAGAGCTGCGCAATCCATTTGATCGCCTGGCCCGCTGGGGCGGTGAGGAATTTATCATTCTTCTGCACGACATGACCGAAGAGACCGCGCGCACCGTTAGCGAACGTCTGCGCCAGCGGATCAGCGAACTCGCGGTCGATGCGAATGGAGAAACGATAAGCGTCGCGGCAAGCTTTGGCGGCAGTCTCCTGCGGCCGAACCAGCCCTTTGCAAAAGCGCTCCACCATGCCGATCTTGCGCTTTACGCGGCCAAGTCAAACGGGCGCAACCGGGTGGAATTTACCCCCTGCTTGCAGATCGCCTCTTAGCGACCTTGTAAAATCATCTTTGCGCCTTTTGCGGCGATCATAACGGTTGGCGTGTTTGTGTTCCCGGATGTGATGGTCGGCATGATTGAGGCGTCCACGACGCGCAAATTTCCCACTCCGATGACCTTAAGTTGCCCATTCACGACCGCCATAGAGTCGTCCTGGCGCCCCATCTTTGCCGTCCCTACGGGGTGGAAGATGGTTGTCCCAATGTCTCCGGCGAGGCGCGCCAAATCCTGCTCCGCCGCTTGATGGGCGGGATATTCTTGCGGGCGACAGGCGGCGAGCGCAGGCTGCTCCATCAACCTGCGGGTCACCCGGATGGCGTCCGCGGCGACCGTGCGGTCCGCCTCCGTCGCAAGATAGTTCGGATCAATGACCGGCTTCGCGCCAGGGTCGGGTGACGGAATAGAAATATGGCCTCTCGAGCTCGGGCGAAGATTGCAAGCGGCCACCGTGATGGCCGGGAAACGGTGCAGCGGATCGCCGAATTTATCCAAAGACAGCGGCTGCACATGGAACTGAATATTGGCCCGGTCATGGTCCGCAGATGAGCGCGTAAAGAGGCCCAATTGCGAAGGCGCCATGGTCAGCGGCCCGCGCCGTCGGAAGAGGTAATCAAGCCCCATCCCCGCTTTGCCGAACAGCGAATAATAGGTTTGGTTCAAAGTGGTGACGTTCTCGACCTTATAGATCGCCCGCTGCTGGAGATGGTCTTGCAGATTGGCACCGACGCCCGGTAGATCAATTTGCGTTTCGACTCCCGCGCGCTGCAGCACCTCATGCGGGCCGATGCCCGAGCGTTGTAGGATTTGCGGGCTGCCAATCGCACCGGCGCAGAGAATGACTTCCCCGCTCGCTTTTGCAACGAACCGATGATCGTCCAAGGAAAACCTGACGCCCGACGCACGCCTATTTTCCATCTCGACTTTGTCGATCAGAGCGCCCGTTTGCAGCCTGAGATTGGGGCGTTTCAGCGCTGGCTTGAGAAACCCGCGCGCTGCGGACCATCGCCGCCCCGCTTTTTGATTGACGTGGAAATAGCTGACGCCCTCATTGTCACCTGTGTTGAAATCTGAAAGCGCAGGCACGCCCATTTCGACCGCCGCGTCGCGCACGGCATCAAGCACAGTCCAGCTGACGCGCGGGGGCTCAACGCGCCACTCCCCGCCTGCGCCATGATGTGGGCCCTGCCCCAGGAAATGGTCCTCGATTTCTCGGAACACAGGCAAGACGGCATCCCAATTCCAATCCGAGCCAACCGTCGCCGCCCAGGCATCATAGTCCGCCGCCTGTCCGCGCATGCTGATCATTGCATTGATCGCGGACGATCCGCCAATCACTTTGCCCCGCGGATAATTGAGGCGCCGCCCATTCAATCCGGGCTGCGGGACGGTTTCGAACATCCAGTCTGAGCGCGGATTGCCAATCGCGAACAAATAGCCGACCGGGATATGATACCAAACCCAGCGATCATAGCCGCCCGCCTCTAAGAGCAAGACTTTCGTTTCCGGGTTTTCCGAGAGCCGATTGGCCACCACACAGCCGGCCGAGCCAGCGCCGACGATGATATAATCATACTCGCCATCATATGGGGTCGCGTCGGGGGTCAATTCAGGTCCAAACCCTCTCTTGGCAGGGTGTCGCCTTTGGTGCCGGTTTCACGCGACGCATGTCAAGAGACACGCCAGATCCAGCAAGTCTACTCGGCTAAAATCTTTGCTGACTTCGATCCTCATCGTGATAGAGAAAGGTATGTCTTCCTATTCTTCTGTTCATCAGATCCTGACCAAACTGATCAGCTTCGACACCACATCGCGGTTCTCCAATCTCGAACTGATCGATTGGGTCGAGGCCCAATTGCTGGCGCTTGGAGCGACTTGCACGCGGATTGCCAATGAAGAGGGCAACAAAGCCAATCTCTGGGTTCGCATTGGCCCCGATGTGCCGGGCGGCATTGTGTTGTCCGGGCATACGGATGTGGTCCCCATTGATGGCCAGGACTGGCACACAGATCCGTTCGAACTGACCGAAAAAGACGGCTTGCTCTATGGCCGCGGGACCTCGGACATGAAGAGCTTTGTCGCGCTGTGCCTCGCCTTTGCGCCAAACTTTTCTGAGATCGACTTAGAGAAACCGATCCATTTTGCCTTTTCCTATGATGAGGAAGTCGGCTGCCAAGGCGCGCCGGCCATGATTGAGCGCATCATTGCACATGGCGCGCGACCTGACGCGGTCTGGGTTGGCGAACCCTCGCTCTGGCAGACCGTGTCCGGCCATAAAGGCATCATGGTCACAGAAGTGGATGTGTATGGCCGCGAAGCGCATTCGAGCTTACCCTACCTTGGCATTTCAGCAAATGGCGAAGCGATTGACCTGATGGCGATCTTGCGCGGGATCGAGCGCGACCTCGCAACCCAAGGCGACCCGGACTCGCCGTTTGACCCGCCCTACCCGACCCTCACCATTGGTGAGATTGAAGGCGGTACGGCGCACAATATTCTCGCCCGCCATTGCCACTTTGGGTTCGATCTGCGCTGCCCGCCCGGGTTTGATCCAGAAGAGATCTTGGCGCCGTTCTATGAAGCTGCGGACGCTGCTGACAAAAGGCTGCGCGCGGCATTTCCCGAATGCCGCGTTGAGGTCACCCAAGTTTCTAACGTGCCGTTTCTAGCCCCGGAGCCAGACAATGCCGCCGACCGCTTGGTCCGCGCCCTGACAGGTGACAATGCGATGCGCGCAGTCTCTTATGCAACTGAAGCCGGGCAATTCTACTCCGCTGGACTGCCCGCCGTAATTTGCGGCCCTGGCTCCATCGATCAAGCCCACAAACCGAACGAGTTTATCGACCCCGCCCAGCTCAAAGAGGGCGTCGCGATCTTCTCAAAGCTGATTGAGCATTTAGGACGTCGCTAGCCAGGGCACGACGAAGAAATGGGCGAGCGCGGTCAAAATCACCGCGCCAATCGTGGCCCAGAGCACTTTCTTTTTGAGCATCGGCTCTTTCGGGGCGCCTTCTTCAGTGCCCTCGATCACAGTGCCATCGTCTTCAAATTGGCCTTGCACACCAATCGGCAGCACAATGAAAAGGCTTAGCCACCAGCTGATGATGAACACGACAATGCCACCGACCAAGTCCATTAATGGTGTCCGTCTTTCGGGCTTTCCATCAACTCCACCAGGACGCCATTCGAATTTTTTGGATGAATGAAGACGATAAGCGTCCCATGCGCGCCAATGCGGGGCTCCCCTAGAACGGTCGCGCCGCGCTCGTTCATCACCCGAACCGCCTCATGGATATCAGGCACTTCAAAACAAACATGATGTTGTCCGCCATTCGGGTTCTTTTGGAGGAAATTGTGAATGGCGCTGTCTTCGCTGATTGATTCAATCAGCTCGATTTGGCTGTTGGGGACATTCACGAAGCAGACGCGCAGCCCGCGGTCCGGCATGTCGAATGGCTCGGTAATGTCGACCACGCCATAAAGCGTTCGATAGGTTTCAATCGCCGCGTCAATGTCCGGAACAGCGACGCCGACATGATTTAGCGGGCCAATTTGAAAGTCTTTGCTCATCGGGAAACTCCTTGGTCAGACCCTTAGCACACTCACATCGACGATGGGCTTGCGACCGAACGTCTTCTCGCAGGCCTTCTTCACCGCGCGGCCAAGCACGCGCTCGACCTCTTCATCATCGAAGCGTTTCCGGCGTTTCATACCATTCATGGCCTCTTCCGCCGCTTCGTCCACGTCGATCAGGCTTTCATCCGCCGTGCTGCCATCCATCTCAGAGAGCCCTCGAGCGGCCAGCAGCGGCCCGTCGACCACATCGCCATTTTCATCAATCGCGATGGCAACACTGACATAGCCCCAATTGGACAGCGCACGGCGCTCACGAATGCCTTCGCTTTCAGCTGGAACCAGGCGGCTACCATCGAGATAGAGCCGGCCATTCGGCACCATATCGATGGTCGTTGCATCACCCGGCGCGAGGCGGATGAGATCACCATTGCGCGGCGTTACAGCCTGGCTCACCTGCAGGCTTTTGGCATAGGCGGCGTGTTCGACAATGTGTCGGCGCTCCCCATGCACGGGAACGGAAATTTTTGGCCGCACCCATTGATACATACGGCGCAGCTCATCGCGCGCCGGGTGACCTGACACGTGGATCGGGCCCTCAGTCATGCGATCGGTGATGATGCGCACGCCCTTCTCCGCGAGCGCGTTCTGCATGTCATAAATGCCCTTCTCATTGCCGGGGATGACCCGGCTGGAGAAGATGACCGTATCGCCCTCTCCGAGGCTGATATGGCGGTGATCGTCGCGCGCAATCCGTCCGAGCGCTGCGCGCGGTTCACCTTGCGAGCCGGTACACAGGAAGAGCAAATTATCGTCTGGCAAACTGCCCGCTTGGTCTTCGCTGATCAGGTCAGGCAGGTCTTGGATCACGCCTGTGGCCACGGCAGCATCAGTGATCTTATGCATGCTGCGCCCGACCAGGCAGACACTCCGTCCGGCAAGACGGGCCGCTTCAATCACACTTGCCACACGCGCAACATTCGAGGCGAAAGTCGTAACCGCAATGCGTCCGGTCAGAGATCCGATGAGCTTAACCAGGTTGTCGCGCACCACGCCTTCTGATCCGCTTTCGCCTTCGACAAAGACATTTGTGCTGTCGCAGACCATGGCAAGGACGCCTGCATCGCCAAGCGCGCTTAGGCCCTCAATATCGGTCGCGCTGCCGAGCTGCGGATCTGGATCAATCTTCCAATCGCCGGTGTGCAGGATCGTGCCAAGCGGCGTTTCCAGCGACAGGGCGTTCGGCTCCGGGATCGAATGGGTCAGCGTGATGTAACGGACCTTGAAGGGCCCGGCCTCAACCTCAGCGCCGAGCGGAATGACATTGATGCTGGTATTTTTCTGCCCCCGCTCGATCAACTTGGCTTGTGCCAAATGCGCCGTGAACGGTGTTGCGTAGATCGGCGCTCTGGTCTGCAGGCGCGGTAGGATCAGTCCAATCGCGCCGATATGGTCCTCGTGGGCGTGGGTAAGGAAGATCGCATCGATCTTGTCGCCTTGGTCTTCCAAGAAAGCCGGGTCTGGCGTGATCAGGTCAATACCAGGCGTATCATCGCCGCCAAAGGTGACGCCGACATCGATCAGGATCCAGCGCCGATCATGCGCAGGCCCATAGCCATAAGCATTCAAATTCATGCCGATCTCGCCGCATCCGCCAAGCGGCAGGAAAACGAGTTCCGCGTCTTTCGTCGTGCCCATACGCCCCGATCAGTCTTTCTTGTTTCGGCGATAGACTTCCAACAAGCCTACTTCCATCAGTCTTTGATCAAAATGATCTATTGCTTTGCTCGCCCCTTCAAAGAGTGACGCAACGCCACCCGTGGCAATTACGGTCAGCGGCGCGCCATATTCGTCACGGACGCGCGCCACAAGCCCATCAATCAGGTCCACATAGCCCCAGAAAACGCCCGATTGCATGGCCGAGACAGTATCCTGCCCGATCACGCTCGCGGGTTTCTGAATGGCGATGCGTGGAAGCTGCGCCGCGGCATCGTGCAATGCCCGCATGGAGAGGTTGATCCCGGGCGAAATGATGCCGCCTTCAAAGCCGCCATCTGGTCCGACAATGTCGAACGTCGTCGCGGTTCCGCTATCAATCACGATCTTTGCGCCAGTATAGAGCTGATGCGCGCCAATCGCCGCCACCAGGCGGTCAGCACCGACTTGCTCTGGACGGCGGATCCGGATCGGCACCCCGAGCGCGACATCAGCATCCCCGACAAAGATCGGTTCAGCATCAAAGTATCGGCGCGACAGGTTGCGGAAGTTGAACTTGGCTTGCGGCACCACAGTCGAAATAATGCAGCCGGTAATATGCGAGAGCTCTAAGCCCTCCATGCGCATCAATGTGCCGAGCCAAACCGCATGATCGTCCGCCGTACGCGTCGAATCAGTGGCCGAGCGCCAGCTGGACACCCATTCAGTGCCGCTATGGAGCGCAAAAACTGTGTTCGTATTGCCGACATCAATGACGAGAAGCATCAATCCACCTGCCTTACCAAATCTACATCACCGGCCCTTATGGTCTGTCTTTGCCCGTCGGGCAAACGCAGGATGAGGCCACCATCCGGCGCAAGGCCTTCAAAGACGCCGCTCACCCGGTCTGTTGGGGGTCCGGCTTCCACCGTTTGCCCAAAGCCTTCGGCATGTTTGAGCCAGTCTTCTAAGAGCCTTTCAAAGTCATCGCGCGCTTGTTTCAGGCGCCGATCGAGCTCTCCCCGCAGCACCTCTAAGACATGCTCAGGCTCCAAACCTGGATTGGCTCCGAGGCCCAACAGGCAGCTCGAGGCTTGATTGCCCGCCTCGGGCGCAAACCGCACATTGATCCCCATGCCAAGGGCTATCCAAATCACTCCATTGGTCTCGCCGGACTCCGTCAAGATGCCGCTGAGTTTCGCGCCCTCGACGCGGACATCATTCGGCCATTTGAGCTGCGGTTCGAGCCCGGGGGCCACCTTGGCGCAGGCGTCGCGGACCGCGAGTGCTGCCGCGAAAGGCACCCGGGCCGCTTGCGCCAAACCGCCGGGTTCTGGAAATAAGGCCGTCGTGTAGAGATTACCAATGGGCGAGTTCCACTGCCGCCCGAGCCGCCCACGCCCGGCCAATTGTTCGCGCGCGGCGATCCAGACTGGTGACGTATCTCCGCTGCGGGCCCGTCTTTTGGCCTCTTCGCTGGTGCTATCTATGTCCTCAAACCAGTAAACTGGCGCGTCTGAGATCACGAGATCAAGCTCGCAGCCGTTGATGCGGCAAGCTCACTGACCGGGCTGACAAAGATCAACAAGGCGACGCTGACAATCGCCGTCACATAAACGGTCATGGTCACCCAGCCATCGACCGGCTCAAAATCCTCAGCCTGCTCGTCAAACCACATGATTTTGACGATGCGCAGATAGTAATACATCGCGATGACAGAGCTCAGAACAAGGATGATGATGAGCGGCATCAGGCCCGCATCCCAACCCGCTTCAAGCACGGCGAGTTTGCCAAGAAAGCCAAAGGCAAGCGGGAAGCCTGAGACCGAAACCAAGAGCACGGTCAGCGCGGTGGCAAGGCCAGGCTGGCGGCGGATCAGGCCTGCAAGCTCATTGATGTCCTCAACCATGCCGCCTTCACGGCGCATCGAAAGCACGCCGCCAAACAGGCCGAGCGAGGCGATGACATAAGCGGTCATGAAGATCAAAAGCGACCCGGCACCATATTGAACGCCTGCCGCAATCGCGACCAAGGCATAGCCCATATTGGCGATGGAAGAATAGCCAAGCAGACGCTTCAAATTGCTCTGCGGAAGCGCGCCAAAGGCCCCGATAATCATAGAGGCGGCGGCGATGATCCCAACGATCATTTGCCAATTCTCAAACGCCATCGCTTGCGGGAAGGCGGTAAACAGAATGATCGCAAAGACGACCATGCTCGCCATTTTCGGCGCGGTGGCAAAGAAGGCGACAACCGGGCTCGGTGAGCCTTCATAAACGTCCGGCGTCCAAACGTGCATTGGCGCTGCCGAGACTTTGAAGGCAAGACCGGTAATCATCAGCACCATGCCGAACAAGAGGCCCATGCTGGTATCGGCTTCGGCGACCACCTCATAGCTTGTGCTACCGGAGAAGCCGTAGACCAGCGAGATACCATAGAGCAGAAGGCCAGAGGCCAACGCGCCAAGGACGAAATATTTCAATCCGGCTTCGGCCGAGCGCGGACTATCGCGGTGGAATGATGCCAGCACATAAGAGGACAGGCTGAGGGTCTCGACGCCAAGATAGAGCGTCATGAAATTGGTCGAGGAGAGGATGATCCCCATCCCTAGCGAGGCGAAGATCACCAACAGTGAATACTCATAGCGCATCGTCTCGTGGCGACGCAGGAAGCCTTCGGCCATCAGGAGCGCGATCCCGCCGCAGACAAAGCTCACGACTTTGGCGAAGTTGGCAAAGCTAGAAGTCTCGACCAAGCCATCAAAGGCGCGGCCGCCTTCCCAATAATATCCGCTAAGCGCAGCCGCAGCGAACAGGACGAGGGCGCCAAACTTGAAAGACAGACCGTTGAACCGGTCACCGAGGAAGGCACCCACCGTCACTCCCAGGAGCCCGGCTCCCGCGAGGAGCAACTCTGGCGCGATCGTGGATAGAATGGCTTCAAGATCAAACATGTCGCTTATCCTCCCGCCAGCTGGGCGAGGGCGTGAAGGGAAGACTCACGCGTAATATCGAAAATCAAATTCGGCAGCACCCCGAGCAGGATCGTGCCGATCGCGAGCGGGATCAGGCAGATCAGCTCTTTGACATTGACGTCTTCAATCGTCTCAAGCTCTGGATTGGTGATCTCGCCAAACACCGTCCGGCGGTAGAGCGTCAGCATATAAACAGCTGAGAAGATCACGCCGAGCGCGGCACCGGCTGCCGCCCAAGTATTGGCTTGGAAGGCTCCGACCATGGTCAGGATTTCACCGACAAAGCCACTCGTGCCCGGTAGGCCAACATTCGCCATGGTGAAGAGCATGAAGAAGGTCGCATAGACCGGCATCCGGTGGACCAGTCCACCATAAGCAGAGATGTCCCGTGTGTGCATCCGGTCATAGACGACACCAACGATCAAGAAGAGCGCGCCGGAGATGAGGCCGTGGCTGAGCATCTGGAAGATCGCGCCTTGAACACCAATCTCTGTGAAGGAGAATATACCAAGCGTCACAAAGCCCATATGTGCCACAGAAGAGTAAGCGATCAGCTTCTTCATGTCGGTCTGACGCCAGG
>JBCBDI010000026.1:0-17977 GCA_038529885.1 Pseudomonadota bacterium | reverse complement strand
CCCCAGAGCAATTGCTGCAAATAGATGATGTTCATTCCAGAGTCTTCATCGCGCGGTTCAGGATTGCCGATGCTGATCACGCTGGACGGTTGGTGGATGGTGGTCGTTTGCCACATATCGACCGAGACTTTGATGATTGGAACATTGACCATGCCGACCATGGCCAAAATAGCCGCCGCCCGCGCTGCTTTTTGGCGTGTCTCAAGCGCCGCGCGGAGTGCGATATAGCCTAAGAAGAGGAAGAATAGCACCAAGACAGACATGAGCCGGCTGTCGCCTAAGATCAGATTGTGCCACCCCGCGCCCCAGCCCTTTTGGCCCCATATGGAGCCGGTAATGAAGCAAAGCGCGGTGTATCCGGCGCCGATCGGTGCAATGGCGCGGGCAGCAACGTCTGCCAGTTCATGACGCCAAATGTACCAGACGAAACTGCTAATCGCGAGCGCTGCATAAAGCGCCATGCAGAGCCAGGCGGATGGGACATGAGTGAACATGGCGCGCATCAAATCGCCGCCTTGAGCCGCGTCCGGCGGAACCACGAACAGGCCATTGTAAAGGCTCCACGCCACCATAAGCAGGCCCAACGCAAAACTGATCGGGATTGCGATTTTTGAGAAGCGCATAAACCGCAATGGATTGGCGAGGTAAGACAGCATGCTCGTCAAATAGCCTTCCTCTACTCCGCCGCCAACCGCAAAGCGGCCCCCATCGCAGCAGGTGCGACACCAAGGGCAAACAGGGTGCTGGCGGCGAGGAGCATAAAGCTCGGACTGTTAAAGCCCGCATCGATCATCTGAACGCCAAAAATCAGGGCCGGAACATAGAGCGGCAAGGCGATGAGGGCGATCAGCAATCCGGCGCGCGCCACGCTGGCGGAAAGGGCTGCCGCGACCCCGCCCCAAAGAAAAAAGATGAGCCCGCCCATCCCATAGCCGATCATTGCGGGGATCATTTTTGAGGTCGGCACGCCGAGCATGAAGCCAATCAGCGGGGTCAGCAGGACCAGAGGGAATCCGGAGACCAACCAATGGGTGAGGGTCTTGATCGCCGCAACCAGAGAGATTGAGCCGGTATCTTGGAGCCAAAGATCCAGCGCGCCATCTTGCAGGTCGGCTTGAAAGACCCGTTCCAAGGTCACCATTGAGGAGAGCGCGAGGGCGAGCCATAGGATGCCAGGTCCGACGCGGCTCAAGAGTTCGGCTTCCGATCCGAGCGTGAACGGCACCATGGTCGCAGTTCCAGCAAAGAAACCGAGCGGAAGGAGCAGACCCGCACCCGAGGCCCAGGCTTCAGAGAGCGATTGGCGAAAGGCTGAGAGGAGAGGGGCGGGGCTCATTTTGCAATGTCTCCGCCGGGTCCTGCATAGGCAGGACCCCATGGACCGAGCGTCAAAATCCGTCCTTGGACACCAGCCTGCGCTGGTGTCTGCGGAGAAATTGTTCGGCCCATCACAACACCACCTCGCCGCTGGCGTCGATCGGCGCGGTCCCGTGCAGAGCGGCGATCACGGCTCCACCCGTCGCGCGGTGCGCTGTGATCAAATCGGCCAGTAAGGCCTGCCCGTCCGTATCCAGCGCGTTGAACGGTTCGTCCAATAGCCAAAGCGCGCGGGACTGCAGCTTCAGTCTCGCGAGCGCGGTTCTGCGCTTTTGACCAGCCGAAAGCATACGGCTTGGCACATTGGCCGGGCGCGACAGCCCCATCTCATTCAAGACTCCATCGGAATCTGTGTCGCTGCCCCAAACGCGGGCCCAATGGCGCAGGTGCGCGCGCGGCGTTTCATGCGCTTTGAGACCATTCGTATGACCAATCCAATGATGGGAGCCTGCCCGCTCAATCTCTCCGGCTTGCGGTTCTGAGAGCCCGGCCAATTGGCGCAAAAGCGTCGTTTTTCCCGATCCATTCGCGCCGCGTAGTAGGATGAGGTCACCCGCATGGGCTGAAATCGAAATATCGCGAAACAGCACGCGTTCACCGCGCACCGCGCCCAATCCGCGGCCTTGAATCAAGGGGGCTTTATTCAACGGCTCGACCTCTTACATAAGAGACACAGAGTTGCGGTATCGTGCGTTGATTGCCTTTCGATCGGGGCGTTATAACTAGTGAAGCGGGCGCGTTAGAAAGCGTGCCTGCGCCGAAATCCACGATTAAAAGAGAGGTCTGATCGCCCATGCCTTCCCTCGACAGTTTCAAGGCCCGCAAGTCGCTGACCGTAAACGGTAAGGATTACACTTACTACTCCCTCAATGCCGCAGCCGAAAATGGCCTTGGCGATGTGTCGAAACTTCCGGCCTCTTTGAAAGTGCTGCTTGAGAACATGCTTCGCAATGAGGATGGCACGACGGTCACCAAAGACGATATTACCGCGTTTAAGACCTGGCTCGATAATGGCGGCGAGGTCACGCACGAGATTGCCTACCGCCCGGCGCGCGTCCTGATGCAAGACTTTACCGGCGTTCCGGCGGTGGTCGATCTCGCGGCGATGCGAGATGCGGCGCAAAACCTGGGCGCGAGTGCGGAGGCAATCAACCCGCAAGTGCCGGTCGATCTGGTCATCGACCACTCGGTCATGGTCGACAGTTTTGCTGGGCCGAACAGTTTCAAAAAGAATGTCGAGATCGAATATGAGCGCAACCAAGAGCGCTATGAGTTCCTGCGCTGGGGCTCAACGGCATTTGAGAATTTCCGCGTCGTGCCACCCGGCACCGGCATCTGCCATCAGGTCAATCTGGAATATCTCGGACAAACCGTTTGGACCAGAGAGGTGGATGGCGAGACCATTGCCTATCCGGACACATGCGTCGGAACCGACTCGCACACGACCATGATCAATGGCCTGTCGGTTCTGGGTTGGGGCGTTGGCGGCATTGAGGCGGAAGCGGCCATGCTCGGCCAGCCCGTGTCGATGCTGATCCCAGAAGTGATCGGGTTCAAACTCACCGGTAAATTACCAGAGGGTGCGACCGCGACCGACTTGGTTCTGACCGTCACCAAAATGATGCGCGACTATGGCGTGGTGGCGAAGTTCACCGAATTCTTCGGTCCAGGCCTCTCCAATCTCACGCTCGAGGATCAAGCGACCTTGTCCAACATGTCGCCGGAGTTCGGCTCGACCTGTGCCTTCTTCCCGGTCGATCAGGACACGATCAAATATCTGACCAATACCGGCCGCGACGCGGACCGCATTGCCTTGGTGGAGGCCTATGCCAAAGCTCAAGGCTATTGGCGTCCCGACATGGCAGACCCGATCTTCACCGATACGATTGAGCTTGATCTCTCCACTGTGGTGCCCAGCATTTCTGGGCCCAAACGTCCGCAGGATCAGGTCCTCTTGTCAAAAGCCGACACCAAGTTTGCTGAAGCCATGGTCAAAGAATTTGGCACCGCTGCGGATGACGCAACTTCGGTTCAAGTCGAAGGCGAAGACTTCTCTGTCACGCATGGCGATGTGTTCATTGCTGCGATTACGTCCTGCACCAACACGTCTAACCCGAGCGTGCTCATTGCTGCCGGACTGGTTGCGCGCAAAGCAGCGGCTTTGGGGCTGAACCGTAAACCTTGGGTGAAGACATCCTTCGCGCCGGGCTCGCAGGTGGTCACCGATTATCTCGACAAGGCGAACCTCACCAAAGATCTCGATGCACTCGGGTTCAACTTGGTTGGCTATGGCTGCACCACGTGTATCGGCAATTCTGGTCCATTGCAGCCTGAGATCGCCAAAGCCATTGCGGACGGCAATCTGGTGTCCTGCTCGGTCCTTTCCGGCAACCGCAACTTTGAAGGCCGGATCGGTCCGGACATCAAAGCCAATTATCTCGCCTCACCGCCGCTGGTGGTGGCCTATGCCATTGCTGGCTCGCTCAAGATCAACATCACGACAGAGCCGCTCGGGCAGGATCAAGAGGGCAATGATGTCTATTTGAAAGACCTCTGGCCAAGCTCGCACGAGATTGCCGATATCATGGCCGAATGTGTGACCCCACAAATGTTTGCCGAGCGCTATTCCGATGTCTTCAAAGGTGACGCACAATGGCAGGACATCGAGGTAACCGGCGGCCAGACTTATGGCTGGCCGATGGGCTCAACTTATGTGCAGAATCCACCCTATTTTGAAGGCATGTCGAGTGACGTCGAAGCGCCGGCGGACGTGCACAAAGCGCGCGTGCTGGCTCTGTTCGGCGACTCCATCACCACTGACCACATCTCGCCCGCCGGTTCGATTAAAGCGTCGAGTCCGGCCGGAGAGTATCTGCAAGGCAATCAAGTCAGCGTCCTCGATTTCAACTCTTATGGCTCGCGGCGCGGGAACCATGAAGTCATGATGCGAGGCACTTTTGCGAACATCCGGATCAAGAACCAAATGGTGCCGGGCGTCGAAGGCGGCGTTACCATTCACCATCCAAGCGGCGACCAAATGCCCATCTATGACGCGGCGATGCGGTATATGGAAAAGAACGTGCCTTTGGTCGTCTTTGCAGGCACGCTTTACGGCAATGGCTCGTCTCGGGACTGGGCCGCGAAGGGGACGATTTTGCTCGGCGTCAGAGCTGTGATCGCGGGCTCGTTTGAGCGGATCCACCGGTCTAATCTGATCGGCATGGGCGTCCTACCGCTTGAGTTCAATGATGGCGTCACCTGGGAATCCCTTAGCCTTAAAGGCGACGAAGAGGTCACGATCGAGGGCATCAACAACATCAAGCCACGCCAACAGGTCGATGTTCAGATCACCAAAGCCGATGGCTCAACGGTGGTCGCCCACACCACGGTGCGGATCGATACAGACAATGAGCTCGACTATTATCGCAATGGCGGCATCCTCCATTACGTGTTGAGAAACCTCGCCAATGAAGCGGCATAACGCAGCCCTCACGGCCAAGTGAATTGAATGTTAGGCGAAGACGCGGTTATGAGAGCCTCATGACACGTATCTTCGCCCTTTTTGCGCTTGGCGTTTCCATGTTCGGCACCGCCATTGCGGATGCTGACCGGCCTGTATTGGTGGAGCTTTTCGCCAATCAGAACTGCCCAGCTTGCCCCAAGGCGCACCGGACGATGAAGCAGATCCAAGCTGAGCGCGATGATGTGTTTATCCTCACCTGGACGGTGAACTATTGGGACTATCTCGGCGATCCGGATCCGATGGCGATGCCTTCGGCGAAAGACCGACAAATGGCCTATACCGATCGCCTGGACCTGCGTGCGCCTTATACGCCGCAATCTTTTTATGATGGCGCTAAAGAATGCCCGGGCACCCGCAAGCGGGACATTCGCCGCAATATTTCCGCGCGCATGAAAGCGCGCACGGACACCCTACCAGGGATGATCTGGGACGCTGAGACCGGGCAGATTTCACTCAGCGGCGAAACTGAGGCCCCCCTGCAAGTCTCCATCGTAGAATATCTCTCCGGAGAGGCGAATGAGACCGGCATGGTCAATCCGGTCACCGGCATGACCACACATGAGGCCTGGACTGGCGGAGCGATGGCATATGACGTTTCGTGCGAGCGCAACTGCGCGGCTTTGCTTCACCATCCAAATGTCGGTGAAGTGCTCGCTGTTCTGCCGCTAAACTAAACGCTAGTGCTTGCGCGAGAGCGCATCGAGCTGCTCTTGCATCGCAGCCATTTGCGCGCGCAAGATGTCCACGGCTTCTTCAGATGGATCGCTCGGTGTCTCATCTTTGCGCTTAGACTTGCGTGAGCTAAGGCCCGGCGTGAACATGCGCACCGCGTTTTCGAACATTTCAATATTCGCGCGAGTTTGTTTCTCGATCAAAGAAAACGGTGAGGCACTGCCCATCGATTTGGTCCAGCGCTCCTGGCTCTCAGCGAAACTGTTCATGCTCATCTCGAGCCAAGCCGGAAGAAGTTTTTGCGAGCCGGCGCCATAGAAGCCAATCAGCTTACGGAGGAAATTGACCGGCAGCGCGCCTTCGCCCTTATTCTCTTTTTCAAAGATGATCTGCGTCAAAACTTGCCGCGTGAGGTCTTCGCCTGTCTTGGCATCAACGACTTCAAAATCAATTTCGCGGCGCACCAGATCGGACAAATGATCGAGTGTCACATAAGAAGACGTGGACGTGTCATAGAGCCGCCGGTTCGCATACTTCTTGATGATCACAGTGCCAGAGGCGCCATTAGATTTCGCCATGTTTCGCCCTTTCATAGCACTTTTGCCAGCGATTGCTCGTTTCTGCGTCGGAGCGTGGGGAAGTCCAAGACCCGACTAAAGTCCGGTTGCGACGCTTATCGCACACGTGCTTACATCAAATTGAGCAGACGCAGCAAATTTTATGCTCTGCAACATAACAAGAGGGAAGATCATGTCTAGAACAGCGCTGGTAACAGGCGGAACGCGCGGAATTGGACGAGCGATTAGCGTTGGTTTGAAACAAGCTGGATTTGCGGTCGCCGCAAATTATGGCGGCAATGAAGAGGCGGCAAACCAGTTCACAGAAGAGACGGGCGTAAATAGCTATAAGTTCGACGTCTCCGACTTTGAGGCGGTTGGCGCAGGTCTTGCGAAAATCGAAGCGGAGCTGGGACCGGTTGATGTGGTCGTCAATAATGCCGGGATCACCTGGGACGGACCCTTCCATAAGATGAGCTTGGAACAATGGAGCAAGGTCATTTCTGTCGATCTCGACTCGGCCTTTAACGTGACCCGTCAGGTTTGGGACGGCATGCGCGAGCGCGGTTTTGGGCGCGTGATCAATATCTCTTCGATCAACGGCCAGAAGGGCCAGTTTGGTCAGGTGAATTATTCCGCCGCCAAAGCCGGATTGATCGGCTTTTCCAAAGCGCTCGCCCAAGAAGGCGCGAAGAAAGGCATCACGGTCAACACAATCTGTCCTGGCTATATCGACACAGAAATGGTGCGCGCTGTGCCGGAAAAAGTTTTGGAGAGCATCGTCTCGACCATTCCGGTGGGCCGTCTCGGCAAGGCTGAAGAAATCGCCTCTATGTGTGCCTACCTCGCAAGCGAGGACGCGGCCTTCATCACTGGCGCGACGATGACCGTGAATGGCGCGCAATATATTGCAGGTTAGTCTGGCGAGAGGATCTGAAGGTGCCGCGGATAGGTAAGCTCAAGCACGCCCTCCCTGACACGGCCGCGGATCTCTACCACTGTGCCATCGGCTAAGCCGCAGGCCGTACGCGCATCGCGCCGGATGTCGAGTTTGAACACAGCGCCCAGTAGCGCGCGCCGGCATGCAGGCGCAAACCGCGTTTCGTCTTCCAGTGGTAAGATCTCGCCCAGCTCGGCGCGGACAAACCGAAACCCAGAGACGGTTTCCGGCAATACAGCTGCGTCCTGCAGCGCATATCGGGACGTCGCCCAAATGCCGCGCCGCTCGGCGCGCGCGTCTGCTTCCATAACCAGAAGCTCATCTCCGCGCGCTGCCGTATCGGGGTAGAGCCGGACCCGAGCTGCACCGCGCTCGACCATTTCCGCATTCAGCCAAAGCTGCGGTCCGCGCCCATCGGTCGTCACCACATGCGCCAAGGCGCGGTCATAGTGATCCCGCGTCAGGCCGGGATAGAAGAGCTGCACTTGCCGCCCGAGCGCCATGTCCTCCAAGGCCCGGGCACTTTCAGCCGCATGCGCGTCGGGCGAACGATCGCGTGGATAAAGCACCGGCGCTTCGATCGAGACCAGCCGAACCGACTGGCCTGACTCCAAGACCAAAGCATCACCATCAATAATCTTGACCACGCGGCCTGTTTCGCCGGGCTCCATATTCGGTAAAAGCGGCTTTGCCCCACAGCTAGCGAGAAAGATAAAAAGGACAAAAACCCCAAGCCGGGCCATGCTGACTCTTCAATCTATCCCCTGACCTGTCTACACTCACCATACGGTCCCGTAGCTCAGCAGGATAGAGCAACAGATTCCTAATCTGTAGGTCGCGCGTTCAAATCGCGCCGGGATCGCCACTCCAGAACGAACCTTGCAGCGGGAGCGCAGACGAGTGCCACAAAAAATGCACGCATAAATTTTCAATATGGACCCATTAGAAGAACCCACTTGTTCCCGTATTTTGCGCGGCTACACCAACCGATAGTGATTGCAGAAGCGTTGGTTGAACCAGATTCCACCAACCTAGAAAGACTTGGGTGCGTACATGTCTCAAAAAAAAGTCCTGATCGTCGGGGGTGGGTTTGCGGGGGCCCGGGTTGCCCAAGATCTTACAAAAGCCGGGTTCACGAACGTGACCCTCGTGGATCGTAAAGACTATTTTGAAGTCACCTATGCGACCCTGCGCAGCCTGGTTCAGTTGGGACCCTTAAGCCAGCGATCGCGGATGGCGTATGCTGATTTTATCACCGGAGACTTTGTTCAAGGCGAGGTCACGCATCTGTCGGATCGCGAAGCGATATTGGCGAGTGGCGACACGCTCGGTTTCGATTATCTCGTTGTGGCAACCGGGTCGCGTTACACTACGCTGCCTCTGACAAAGTCGCATGACGGACTGGCGCTTGATGACCGTCACCGTGAGTTTGCAGATTGGCACGATGAGCTGGAGGCGGGGAAGAACATCCTCATCATTGGCGGCGGCGCTGTTGGGGTCGAGCTGGCGGGAGAGATTGCTCACGCCTATCCGGCGAAATCGGTGACTTTAGCGGAAGGCAATTCAAGGCTTTTGGGCGAGTTGCAACCCAAGGCTGGGCAAATCGCCAAAGCGCAATTGCAAAAGCTCGGGGTGACAGTGTTGCTCGACACGATGCTTCAGGCAGATGACGAACGGCTGGCATCGGCTGACATCGTCTATTCCTGTATCGGGGTCTCGCCGAACACAGAGCTTATGGAAGAGGCGTTTTCCAGCGCGCTTGATGCGGCCCGCCGGATCAAAGTCGATGCGTCTTTGCGTATGGAGGCCCATCCGCACGTGTTTGCTATCGGCGACTGCGCGAATGTTCCAGAGGGTAAGCTTGGATATGCTGCCGATATGCAAGGGGCCGCCGTCGCAAAAAACATTATTCGTCTTAGAAACGGAAAAGCGCCGCGTCGCTACAAGCCCGGACCGATGATGGCTTTGGTGCCGGTCGGACCGGACCAAGGGGTGGCTCAGTTACCGTTTGGCATCACCACGTTCAAACCGCTGGTTGGGATGAAGCAGAAAGACTTGTTCATCGCCAAGCAGTTCAAAAACATGGGCGTGAAGCGGTAGGGTCTTAGTCTATCGCCATACGAAGTAAGCAGCTGCGGTGTTTGCTCACCCCATTAAACACTACTTAATCGAAACCGCGCATGGTCTCCGGCATAACGAGAAAAATGCTCTTGGAGATTTGATATGCTGCGTGCAACCGTGATTGCGCTGACGACGTTTGGCGTGTTGGCAACTCCCGCTTTTGCGAATGGATTAAAGGCTGAGCAAGTGGTCGAAGTGGCGACTGTCTCCGTCGATGAAAGCGGCAATGAAGTGCGTACCTATGCGCTCGCCGAAGAAGTGGCCCCGGGCGATGAGGTTCGCTACAGCCTGGCTTATGTGAATGAAGGCGCGCAGCCGGCAGAGGCGGTCAGCCTCGTCATGCCGGTCCCTGCAGAGATGACTTATGTCGAGACCTCGGCTGACGGCACCTCGAGCACGATTACCTATTCTGTTGATGGCGGGACGAGTTTCTATGCCCGTGACAGCCTGGTTGTGACGAGCGCTGAGGGCGCGCGCCTCGCGGCCTCCGATGAGATCACCCACATTAAATGGGCCTTTGCAGAGCCTATTCCAGCGGCGTCGACTGGCCAGATTAGCTTCCGCGCGGTGCTGAAATAGACCCGCGCGCTCAAGCGTAATAATTCAGCTTAAGACCAGGTTCTGGCCAAGTGCACTTGGCCAGTTTTCCTGTGCCTGAAAGCGTGACCCACGCTTGATTGAGGCCTTCTCCGCCAAAGCAAATATTGGTCACAAACGGATCCGGGAAAGCGATATGACTGTGCACGCCGTCCGGTGTGATCGTCGTGATGCCGCCATTTAGGATCGTCGCCACACAAATATTGCCAGAGGCAGCGACGGCGAGGCTATCAAAATATTGAAGGTCCGGCAGGGTGGCGACAACGCGGCCGAGATTGAACGGGCTGGCACGCTTGATTTTTCCGGGGGCCTCTAGGTCAAATGTCCAGAGGCGGCAGCTCATTGTGTCCGCCATATAGACGGTGGTCTCATCCGGAGAAAGCCCAACCCCGTTCGGCGAAATGTGATGGTGGTCCAGCTCAACCGCCTCGCTTGCGCCATTGGCGAGAAAGAAGAGACCGCCAAAATCGCGTTGGCGGGGATAGGTCTTGCCATGGTCGGTGAAATAGAGATTGCCCGAGCGATCAAAGACCAAATCATTCGGTCCTTTTAACGGGTGGCCACCGACCGTATCGAGCACGCGTTCGACTTTGCCGGTGCTGAGATCAACCCGCTCAATCCGACCGCCGGAATAGTCATCTGGACAATGACCGGGGATGAGGATCCCGTCTCGCTCATGGTACTTGAAGCCACCATTATTGCACACCCAAAGCGCACCATCAGGCCCTATTGCGGCACCATTCGGGCCCCCACCGGGCGTTGCAATGACTTCTTTTTTGCCTTCGCCCCATACCCGCGTGATGGCGCCCTTAGCAATCTCAACCAAGATGATGGAGCCATCCTCCATCCAGACCGGGCCTTCCGGAAAGGCGAGGCCCTCTGCGATGATCTCGAAATCCATGACCGCACCTCCTCAGATGGGAATCAGTCTGGCCGCAGGGCGCGGCGGGTTCAAGCGTTACGCGAGGCGATCTAAAATGCGAATGACAAAAGCGTGCTGGTTCTTTTCATCCGCAGCGACGGCCCGCCGCTCTACTTCCTGAAAAGCGGCCTCGTCAAAGTCTGGAAAGAAAGCGTCGCCCTCTATCTCTGTGTCGACCTCGGTCAAGTAAAGGCGATCCGCGAAGGGGAGGGCGGCGCCATAAATGGCCTCGCCGCCAACAATGAAACACTCAGGTCGGCCCGCTGCTTGGGCGAGGGATTTTCCCGTCGCGATTGCAGCTTCCATTGACGTGAATACACGCGCTTGCGGGATCGCTAAATTGCCATCGCGGCTGAGCACGAGATTGTCGCGACCGGGCAGGGGTTTATAGGGCAGGCTTTCCCAGGTCTTGCGGCCCATAATCACCGGGCAGCCTTTGGTCGTGCGCTTGAAGTGGATGAGGTCCTCAGACAGACGCCAGGGCAAATCACCGTCTTTGCCAATCGCGCCATTTCGGGCGCGTGCAACGATCAAACAGAGCTTTATTGATGCAGTCATGAGCGCCTCCAAAGTCTCTACGTTGCCCCGCTGGCCATAAGCTGGTTTGCGCTTTAAGAGCAACTCTTCGGCTGAATCTGGTAGGACCTCTATGCTTGTTGCTTTTTGGGATACGTTTGTTGCGATCCTGACCAATAATCGCCCGGCTTATCTCATCCCTGTTCTCTTGGGATTGGCGGTCTCGGTTGGCGTTCTCTGGCGCTTGGGAGGTCGGCTCTGGGCGATCATCTATGTGATGATGATCCCATTTTTGAATTGGTCTTTTGGGGTTGTCCCAAATATCCAATTTGTCGGGCCCTGGACGGGCTCCGAAACAGATCTCTTTTCCTTGATCTTTCCTGCAGACACGCCCGACCCGAAAGGCTTAATGTTGCACCCGCTAACTTTGGTCACAGGCCTGGTTTTTGTCGTGCGCGATTTTGTCCAACGCGAGATGCGGCAGTGGGTCTTGCTCGCCATGGCTATGGCGCTGTGCTGGTCCATGTATTACGCCTGGATTGTGATCGTGATCGCCTCAGGCCTCGCGTTTTTTGTCTCAGAATTTTTCGACTGGCTCTTGTTCACCTTTACGAAAATGAAGCTCTCGAAACGGATCTTGTATTCAAGCGCCGTCGCGACCCCGATCGATACGACGATATTCCTCTATGGAGCCGATCTCGCCAAACAGATGCAGCTCGGTATGGAGCCAGGGAACACGCTGACGCTCGCCAATTGGATCGTCTTTGTCATCGGTAAAATGGTCGGTGCGTTCGTGGTTTCAGAGATGATCCGCAGGCGCGAGAATGCCGGCATCACCGATCCCTATGAGGACCTTCCGGCCCAATCCTCTATGGTTTAAGCGGGCGCGAAGCTGGAGGATTGAGCGAGCGCCCAATCCTCGGCGAGGTGGGTGCTGGCAGCGTCGCTCACTAAGGCACCTGGTGCGAGGAAATTGTAGAGATGGTCGGCTGTGGTCGCGTCATTCTGCGCCAAGCTTTGCATGATATGGCGAGGCATTAGCTCGCTCGGATGCTGGCATCCGGCCGATCCGACGACTTCCATCAAAGCAGCGACAGAGTTCTTGTGGAAGTGATAAACCCGCTCTGCTTTGTCCGCGACCACAAGCCCGCGTTGCCGTCCTTTGTCCGAGGTGGCGATCCCGGTGGGGCAGGTATTGTTATGGCAATGCAGCGATTGGATACAGCCAAGCGCAAACATGAAGCCGCGCGCGGTATTGATCCAATCTGCGCCGAGCGCCAGAGAGGCCGCCATGTTGAACGCGGAGACTTGTTTCCCGCTGGCGCCGAGTTTGACATCGTCTTTCAAGCCGCAGCCGACGAGGGCATTGCGCGCAAAGACCAGGCCGGGGCGAAGCGGTGTCCCGACATGGTCTAGGAATTCGGCTGGCGCTGCGCCGGTGCCACCTTCTGCGCCATCAATGACGATAAAGTCTGCCCGCTGGCCCGTCTCGACCATGGCTTTGCAGATCGCTAAAAACTCCCAGCGATTGCCGATACAGAGTTTAAACCCAACCGGTTTTCCGCCTGACAGGTCGCGTAACTGATCGATAAAATCGAGCATCGATTTCGGCCCATCAAATGCCGTGTGATGTGCCGGTGAATAGCAGGTCTCACCGACTTTGATGCCACGCGCTTCAGCGATTTCTGGAGTGACTTTCGCGCCGGGCAGTACGCCGCCATGGCCCGGTTTTGCGCCTTGGCTAAGCTTGACCTCGATCATTTTGACCTGATCGAGATTGGCGGTGTCTTTAAACTGGACCGGATCGAAACTGCCATCCGAATTGCGGCAGCCAAAATAGCCTGAGCCAAGCTCCCAAACCAAATCTCCGCCGCCAGCTTTGTGATAGCGTGAGACCCCGCCTTCGCCGCTATCGTGGAAGAAGCCGCCTTTAGCTGCTCCGCGATTGAGCGCCTCTATCGCATGCGCACCGAGCGAGCCAAAGCTCATCGCGGAGATATTGAGGACGCTCGCGGAATAGGGCTGCGTTGTTCCTGGAGCACCGATCAGAATACGCGGGTCTTTTTCGTCTGGGTGCGCGGCAGCAATCGAGTGCGCGACCCATTCGTGCGGCGCTTTTTCGATATCGAGATGACTGCCAAAGGGCTCGACCGAGGAGACATTCTTGGCGCGCCGATAGACCATGGCGCGTTCTTCATGATTGAACGGTTTGCCCTCGGTCTCGCTCTCGACGACATAAGAGCGAAAGAAGGGGCGCAGCGATTCTGCAATCCAGCGAAGCCGTCCCAAAACCGGGAAATTCCGCAGCAGCGTATGCTTGGTTTGAAACAGATCGACTATGCCGATCAATGCAGCGACGCCAAACACAAAAACACTGATCCAAGCAAACGCGCTTGCTTGCGTGCCCCAAAGACTGAGCGCGAGCAGCGCCAGGATGATCAAAAAAGGAATGAAGCGAACCAAAAAGGCCCCCCTGAATGTTCGTCAGGAGAGCCTAGTCAGGTCCGGCTTGGCCGGTCAATTGGTGTTGCGATCAGAAGCCATTCAATTTGGCAAAGCGATCGCGGTGATAACTCGCCCCGCCGAGCAGCGCTTCTTGGACGCGCGCGCGCTTCATATAGAGGCCACTATCATGCGCATCGGTCATGCCGATCCCTCCATGGAATTGCACGGTTTCGTTCGAGACGAGATGGATAAGCTCCGACGCGCGGGCTTTAGCGAGGCTGGCCAACTCGGCCACATCATTGCGGTTTTCATCCACGCCCGACAGAGCTGCAGCGATACAGGACCGTGTGAGCTCCAGCTCCGTGAACATCTTCGCAGCGCGGTGCTGCAGGCTTTGGAACGAGCCGATCAGCTGCCCAAACTGTTTGCGCGTTTGCAGATATTCTAGCGTCATATCGAACGCGGCTTGTGCACTTCCAAGCGCTTCTGCGGCCAGCGCAATCCGGCCGCGATCGAGCGCGGGTTCGAGCACTTCCCAGCCCGCGTCGACTGCGCCGACAACGCCGTCTTCGCCAACCGCGACATCTTCTAAGTGCAGGTGCGCGGCACCATGCGAATCGACAGTGTTGAGCGCTTGGACTGTTAGTCCTGCCGCATCGCTTGGAACGAGGAAGAGGCTGATGCCATGTGCTTGTCCTGCCTCACCAAAGGTGCGTGCTGCAATGATGAAGACATCAGCGTGGTGCCCGTCGGTGACAAAGCGTTTGGCCCCGTTCAGCGTATAGCCTTGGCCATTGCGTTCAGCTTCCGTGGCGACGTTGAGTGGCGCGTGATGTGTGCCTTCATCGACCGCAACCGCGACGGTGGCTTCGCCGCTGGCTATCTGGGGCAGCCATTCGGCTTTTTGCGCTTCGGATCCGCCGAGGGTTAAAACGGTGGCACCAAGGACCGCGGTTTGCAGAAGCGGGGTCGCGGCGATTGTGCGGCCTTGCGCTTCCATGATTTGACCCATGGCGACCATGCCAAGGCCAACGCCATCATACTCTTCGGGTACAAGTACGCCAAAAAAGCCAAGTTCTGCGAGTTTGGTGCGCGTACCCGCATCGACGCCATTCGCGCCGCTATCGCGCAGCTCACGCAGATGGCTGACGGGGAGTTCATCGCGCGCGAACGCCATCGCTGTGTCGCGCAACATTTGTTGGTCTTCAGATAGAATGAAGGACATTATTGGTGCTCCCGCAGGCCGAGGACGCGCTTGGCGACCACGTTGAGATTAATTTCACTGGTGCCGCCTTCAATCGAATTGCCTTTCGAGCGGAGCCAACCGCGGGTCGCTTTCTTGGCGTCATCAGCAAAGCCATCGCCATCCCAGCCGAGGCCATCGGTACCAAGGGCTTCGACGAGGAGCTCGCATTTGTCTTGGTTCATTTTCGCGGCGGCATATTTCATGATGGACGCGGTGTGGCCGACTTCTTGACCGGCTTTGGCCTCTTCGGTTGAGCGTTGCACGGTCAAGCTGAACGATTTGGCATACATGAGGTGATCGGTGATCCGCGCGCGCATGTCGCCATCGGCGATGCGGCCGGTTTCATCGACGCCGACGTGTTGCTTGGCATATTCCTGCGGCGGCAAAATGCCCGAGCCGCCTGTGCCGCCAAAGCCACCGGCTGAGATGGACGAGCGCTCAAACTGGAGCAGGCGTTTGGCAATGGTCCAGCCGCCATTCAATTTCCCGACAAGCTGATCCTTTGGTACTTTCACATCGGTGAAGAAGGTCTCACAGAAAGGCGAAGAGCCAGAGATCAATTTGATCGGACGTGCTTCGACGCCTTCGGTTTCCATATCAAAGACCAGGAAGCTGATGCCTTCATGCTTCACCGTCTTGTCGGTGCGCACCAGGCAGAAAATCCAATCGGCTTGGTCGGCATAAGAGGTCCAAACCTTCTGGCCATTGATCAACCAATGATCGCCTTTGTCTTCGCATTTGGTTTGCAGGCCAGCGAGGTCAGAGCCCGCACCTGGTTCAGAATAGCCTTGGCACCAGCGCGTCTTGCCTTTGACGATATCTGGAATGAACCGCTTTTTCTGTTCGTCATTGCCGAACTCGAGCAAGGCAGGTCCAAACATCCACAGACCGAACGAGAAGAGGGCAGGGCGCGCTTTGATGCGACGCAATTCTTGTTGCAGCACACGTGCCTGCGCTTTGTTGAGACCGCCGCCGCCATACTCGGCGGGCCATTCCGGCGCCGTCCACCCTTTTTCGCCCATCCGCTCAAGCCAGATTTTGGAGTCTGGGTTGGTGAATGTTTCGCGCTTACCACCCCAAACAATCTCATCATCTTTGAGCGGTGTGCGCATGCTTTCGGGGCAGTTTTCCTCAAGCCAGTCACGCACTTCGGTGCGGAAGGCTTCGAGCTCTTCAGGGGCGTCAAAGGCCATTCTCTTCTCCTGTGCTGAGCACATTGCCAGCATCTATTGTCGTCTGAAAATCAACATAACAGCCGGAGGAGAGATGACCATGTCTGACGCCGGGTCAGAGCTTTGCGTCACACGGCGTAAGCAAATTCCTCGCGGGTGATTTTGCCAGCCTCATTGACATAATAGGTCGCAATCTCGCGCATCTGCGTGCGTTCACCGGTCTCTTTGGCGGTGACATCAATATTGAAGATCACTTGAAACCGATCGCTGCCATGCACGAACGGGCCTTCGATATCTAGCGAATGAAGTTCATGCGCATTGTACCACCAGTCGCCTTTGGCTCGGATCGCGTCGACCCCGACCGCTTCCGCATTACCATCCGGCATAGCCACCGCCTCGACCGAGACCGCGTCTGAAGCATAATGCGCTTTCTGTAGTTCGGCGTCCTTGCCGTTCGAGCAATACTCGATCAGCGTTTGGCCAAGGGTCATGAGTTCTTGTGGGGTTGGCATATCAGTCCTCCTTGTTGCGTCCCGTGCAGGAACATAAAGTGAACATACCAAAATGAGTCAAGTGACAGTTTCGTATTAAAAACGCCCGAACATTGAGTTTTCCGGGCCGGTCTCTACGCCAATGAGATTGAGGACATGGACGACAATCATGAACAGCGCAAACACACAGCCAATCATGATCAGCCCCCAGGGAACTTGGTGGGGCCGTTGATCCTTTTTGCGGACGGTGCCGAGCTTCGAATGCGCGAAAACCCCGAGCGCGATGAAGCCTAGGGCAAGGGCTGAGCTGATGATCCAGTCGAGCAAAGAGACGGCTCCAAAGTGCGCGGTTCGTGCGGCGTCTTTGCCCAGAAATAGGGTCGCTTCGCAAGAGCCCAAATTGCGCGATAGGCCGCGATCGATAAGAGCGGCCAGTAAAACGGCTTGGTCAGCATGGCGAAGAGGCGAGAAAGGCTCCATCTGCCCGGCGCACAGAGGTCTCCGAAAAGGCTCACAGCATAGCCGCCAATCAAAAGCGAAAGACCTAACCTGCCGAGATCCAGCACATCTGAACACATCACGCCAATGACCACCAAGGCGAGTGGGAGATGGAATAAGGGGGCCAAGATCGCGCCGCCGAGTGACGCCTGCACGGCAATAAACTTTCCTAGCCCCAAGTCGCGCATGGTTTCCCGGGGGCGGCGCATCAGGACGAGCCAAGTTTGCAAATAGCCTTTCAGCCATCGGCTGCGTTGCGGCAGCCAGATGCTCAGCGAGGTTGGCGCATCTTCATAAGTGATCGACCGCAGGCGACGAACGCGTCGCCCCGTTCGCGCGATGCGCATACCGAGATCGGCATCTTCTGTCACGTTCCAAGCGTCCCATCCGCCGAGGCGCCGTAATGCTTCGGTTCTAAAGTGATTGCTCGTGCCGCCGAGGAGAACCGGCAGTCTGCAGAGCGCTATTGCCGGCAAAAGCAAGCCGAATTGGGCGTCATATTCCAGCGCCCATTGCGCCGCGAGCCAGCTTTGTTTGGCATTGTCTGCGACGAGCTGGGCTTGGAGACAGACCGTGTCCGGGCCTGACTTGCAAAAAAGCGCGTGCGCCCTTTGGAGCTGGTCAGGGGCAGGAAGATCTTCGACATCATAAATGACCAAATAGTCGCCAGATGCGTGCCGCAGCCCATAGTTAAGAGCGTTGGGCTTTGTGCGCGGTCCGCCCGGTGGAACCAGCAAGATCTGAGAGCCACTTGGAAAACTCGCATCAGCTGCGGCCCTTTGCGTCTCAATATCGTCTGGTTCGAGAAGAAGTAGGATTTCCAGTCGGTCGCGCGGCCAATCTAGTTTGGACAGCGCGGTGGCAAGTTGGTCCATCAAGCCGGTTTCGCGAGATCGGAGA
>JBCBDI010000025.1:0-18055 GCA_038529885.1 Pseudomonadota bacterium | reverse complement strand
CCTTGGTGCCTGGACGCTGGTCTCTTGTGTGGTCGCGCCCGGATTTGAATTTTCTGGCTTCGAAATGGCGCCCGAGCATTGGCGCCCTGAGGTTTAGCGCCCGCTATGGCCACGCCTCATCCGCTTGCCTGGCTTCCGAATGTGCTGACGCTTTTGCGCTGCGGGCTCGCGGGCCTGGTCGGCTGGCTCATCCTGACCGCGACGGGCGGAACCTTCTGGCCCTTTATCGCCTTCGTTTTGGTGGCACTGACCGATTTCGCAGATGGCTATTTTGCGCGGCGATTTGATGCCATCTCGGACCTTGGCGCGTTTCTTGATCCTGTGGCCGATAAGCTCCTGGTTGGGATAAGTCTTGTAGCGATCACGGTCTTAGAAGGCGGCGCCATTCTGTTTCTGGTGCCTACATTGGCCATCATTCTCAGGGATACGATCGCGACTGCACTGCGGCTCGTGCCAAGTATACACTTGCCCGTCTCACAGCTCGCCAAATGGAAAACCGCGCTCGAAATGATCGGGATAGGCGGCCTGCTGCTGGCGCTCGCTCTCAACAGCGCCCTCTTGGGACATATCAGCCTCGCCATTGTCTGGCTCGCCGCATTGCTCGCCATCTATACGCTCGGGCTCTATGTCGGATCGCTCTTGCCAGAGTCAAAACGACCGCACTAGCGGGCAGTGCGGCCGTCTCGTTCCGGTTCCAGCGCGCCGTTAAGGGGGGAGGAATGATCGCGCCGGTAGCCTGCTTGCCGTACGGGTCAAGGGGAAAGTCCCGCACGGGATTTTTCTTAACAAGACACCTTTAACATCGATTTAATATTCCCGTCTAAATTGTGCCCCGTTCCGGTCCGCATTCGCGCCCCCTTTGGCGGTGACACCGGAAGAATGAAACGGATTTGGGATCAATACGGGCCGCTCTTGCTGCTTCTCGCCGCCATACTCTTTATGGCCACGCCAGCGCTGTTCGCATTCGCCGAATAGCCTCGCCTACCAATAGGCCGAGACCGGTTCGCCTCTATAGATTTCGTTTAAGCGCCTCAGCGTGCCCGCTGTCGCCTCGCTGGGCGGCTGCATAGGATCCGCCCACAGGATTTCCGCAATCTCGCGTCCGATCGGATTGCTGACTTGCGTCCAGTCGCCTACCGCGACGCGGTAGAGTAGGACGTGATCATTCCGGAAAATGCGGTGATTGGAAAACACCCCCATCAGTTCTGGCGTGCCTGTCACTTGCAAGCCGCCCTCTTCTTCCAGCTCGCGAATGAGCGAAAGCCCTGCCGGTTCGCCACGCTCGACCCCGCCGCCCGGCAGAAAAAACCCCTTCGTATAGGTGTGGCGCACAAACAGGACTTTGCCGTCCGAATTTTCGACCAGGCCCCGCACGCCCAAGGTCATTGGACGGGACAAACGAAACCAAGTTCGAAACAGCTGCGTTTTTAAATCTATCACTCTGCGACACTGCGTTGTGGATTCAGGGCTCGCCAAATCGATAAAGTCAGTCTAACAGAGCGCAAGTTTATTTGAGGGCTGTTGTCATGATCCATGCATCTGTCTGGGCAATTCTTGCCACCGTCGCCGTATTCGGCATTCTGAATTTGATCGATTTCAAACGGTTCGATTAAGATAGACGTCCCTGCCGACTACGGAGGAGGACGTGTCCATACGTGTTTCACAAGGACCTAAGCGCGCGCTGGTCACCGGCGCGGGCGCTCGTCTCGGGAAGGCCATGGCCGAAGCCCTGGGCGAAGATGGCTGGTCTGTCGCGGTGCATTATCGCGGCTCAAAGGCTGGCGCTGAAGCCACGGCCGAAACAATCCGCGCCGCTGGCGGGACAGCCGAGCTCGTCCAAGCCGATCTCGCAGACGAAGAACAAACCGCCACCTTAGAACGCGCCGCCCACGAAGCGCTTGGCGGGCCGCTGACACTCCTGGTTAATTCAGCCTCCACCTTTGAGGATGATAGCGCGCTGGAGCATTCCCGCGAAAATTGGGACTTTCACATGGGTCCGAATTTCCGGGCTCCGGTCTTATTGGCGCAGCACTTCGCCCGCGCCCTGCCGCAGGACGAAGCTGGCTTAATCGTCAATATGATCGATATGCGGGTGCTGAAGCTCAATCCGATCTTCTTCACCTATACGCTGTCTAAGTCAGCGCTCTGGACCGCGACGCGGACGATGGCGCAGTCATTTGCGCCAAACATTCGCGTCAATGGCATTGGACCAGGCCCAACGCTGGAAAATGTGCATCAAAAGCCAGGCGAATTCGCGGCTGAAGCGCAGGCGACCCTTACGCAGCAAGGCTCAAATCCCGGCGAAATCGTCAAAACGCTGCGCTATCTGATCGAAGCTGACAGTATTACCGGCCAATTGATTGCCAGTGATGGCGGTCAGCACTTGATGTGGCAAACCCCGGACGTCATGCTCTAAAGCATGAATTTTTCCTCTGACACGGCCGCCCCTGCGCATCCGAGCGTTATCGACGCGCTGGCAGCGGTCAATCATGGACATGCGGCGAGCTATGGGGCGGATGACGTAACAGCCCGCCTGCACGGTCAGCTCGCCGATGTGTTTGAAACCGATGCGTTTGAGATCTGGCTTTGTGCCAGTGGGACCGCGTCCAATGCATTAGCCCTTTCGGTCATGTGCAGCCCAAGCGGGGCCATTGCCTGCCATGAAGAGGCGCATATTGAGCGCGATGAGCGCGGCGCCCCTGAATTTTTCACCGGCGGCGCAAAATTGAGATTATTGCCGGGCCACGGGGCGCAGATCGAGGAGGCCGCGCTAAGAAACGCACTCGCCTCAAACGATCCAAGCTTTGTCCACGAGACGCCGCTCGAAACGCTCTCCCTCACCAATCTCACCGAATGCGGAACCGCCTATTCTGTTGCGCAAGTCTCGCACTATGCCGCGCTAGCACATGAGGCTGGGCTGAACGTGCACTTAGACGGTGCTCGGCTCGGCAATGCCTTGGTCAGCACTGGCGCGAGTCCGGCCGAGATGAGTTGGAAAGCCGGCGTCGATGTCTTGACGTTCGGCCTGACCAAAACCGGGGCAATTGGCTGTGAGATGATCCTCCTCTTCGGAGACATGCGCGATCGCTTTGAAGCACTGAAAGCTCGGGCAAAACGATCGGGGCATATGCCACCAAAAATGCGCTTTCTCGCCGCGCAGGCCGAGGCGATGCTGAAAGACGGCCTTTGGCTCACGCTTGCCTCCGACGCCAATCGTAAGGCCAAGGACCTTGCTAATCGTCTCTGCGCTGTAAATGGCGTGCGCCTCGCCTATCCGACCGAAGGCAATGAAGTGTTCTGCCATTTACCGCCCGCACTCGAGGCGCGGCTGACCAAAGCTGGCGTCAAATATTATCCTTGGCCGGGTGGATCACATCGGTTTGTGTGCAGTTGGGCGACGCCCGACGCAGAGCTGGACGCGCTCAGCGCCTTAATCGGAGAGGCCTGAGGCAAGCCAGCCTTGCATTAGCTTTAGGAAGCCATCCGTATCGATGGGCGAAGCGTCTTTGCCGCCCAATAATTGCTGATGCAGCGTCATCACTAGGATGGGCGAGAGCATCATGAAGGCCGATGCCCGGCATTCTGTCTCGGTTTCTGGATGCCCGGGCGTTGCCGCCATTTTCTTCGACACCGCCTCTAAAGCTGGGTCGAGTAAGCATTCCAGATAGGCGCGTCCAACCACTTCATCGGCCATGCCTTCAATAATCCCGAACGCGTGCGCGCGGGCAAATCCACCATGGGTGAGACCGGCTTCGGTGATGCGAAAATACTCTGTCACGGCTGTGGCTGTGTCAGGCGATCCGGTCTTGATAATCTCCCAGAGCGGCACCGCGCGGTCATGAATATGGCCGAGAATAGCGATGACCAGGCCTTGGCGGTCTCGGAAATAGTGGCGGAGTGTCGGTTCTGAGGCTTTTGCCGCAATCGCAAATTGGCGCAGCGAAGGCCGCCGCAAATCATCGTTCAACGCAAATTCGGTCAGCGTATCTAAGAGCGCTGTCCGCTTCGCTTCGAAATCGTGATTTCTAACACCAGCCGGCCGCGGCATTCACCCTCCATCGCCCATTTTCGCTCGGCCTAACCTTGTAGCGCTGTGCCTGTTGGTTTTGCAACTGCAATATCAAATGCGTTGCACCCGCTACAGGTCGCGCTGAGGTCGGCGGGCTTTCACACGTTCCATAAAATCGAGCGCTGGGCCGATCACTTTGCTCCCCGCTCGCCCAACTTGCATCGCCTGAGTGAGGCGGCGCTCGATGAAAAGATCGAGGCCCGCAGGGTCATCATGATCCAGCCAATAGAGCACGATTGAGGGAATAACAGCGCTCAAGAGGGCGCGCTTGGTTTGGCGATTATAGTCGGTCGCGGTATCGCCCGCCGCTTCCCAAATCGTATCGGCGATTGACCAAACGCGCTTCGCAGCTGACCCGGCACCCCAAGGCGCGAGCCCACGGCCTGCGGCTTTGCGAACGACAGTTTTATGCGGCTCTAGAACGCTGAGCCAGGCCAAAAGCCCTGCAGCGACGCGCTCATGGGTGCGCAGCTGACCGAGATCTTCTTTGGCGAGTTCGCTCAGCATTTGATCGAGCGAGCCTTCAAAGAAATGATCGATAAGGTCGGTTACGCCATTTGGCGCAGCCAGCGCCCGCTCACCGAAATCTAAACCGGCTTCGATCGCGGCGAGGCGGGCCGCACTGCTGGTCCAGCCGCTTTCCTCAACCCGCGGCAGCAGGGCGGCGAGCCATTTGTCTCGTAATTTTTCAGAAGGCGTGGGCATATCTGAGTCCGGGGATAGGCAAGGCGTTATCCACATGTTATAGGCGCGCTTTGATTTCGGCCCCATAGGCCACAACCGCACACTTGCAGCCCTGCTGCCCCGACCTTTTATGGAGAGTTGACCATTATTCAGATTACCGTTCGCGACAATAATGTCGAACAAGCCCTACGCGCCCTGAAGAAAAAGATGCAGCGCGAAGGTCTGTTCCGTGAAATGAAGTCTCGCACTTATTTCGAAAAGCCCTCTGAAAAGAAAGCTCGCCAAAAGGCCGAAGCTGTGCGCCGCGCTCGCAAACTTGCTCGGAAGCGCGCCCAGCGTGAGGGCCTCGTTTAAGCGAACGACTTTGACGAATTAAAGAAAACCCCCGTGCCGGAAGGCGCGGGGATTTTTGTTTTTGGGTGGTGCCGGACCAAGCCTCCCGGAAGCCCGTCTCGTCCTTCGACGTCGCACAGGATGAGGCTAACCGCGCTGAATCTCTCGGCTTAAGCGAAATCCTGCAATTCCCGCCGGATGATCTTGCCGATTGGGTTCTTTGGCAGCTCGTTGATGAAGTGCACTTTGCGAGGCACTTTATAGCCCGTCAGATGATCGCGGCAGTAGGACAGCACGGCCAAATCGCTAAGCTCTGGGTCGCCTTTGACGACGAAAGCATGCAGCTCTTCGCCGCCCGACTCTTGGCGGATGCCCGCAGTGGCAACTTCACTAATGCCGGGGCAAGCGCTCAAGACAGCATCAACTTCGTTCGGGAAGACGTTGAAGCCTGAAACCAGGACCATGTCTTTACAACGGTCGACAATGTGCAGTTCGCCATTGGCATCGAAGCGGCCCATGTCACCGGTTTTGAACCAGTCGCGATGGTAGGAGGCTTTGGTCTCTTGCTCGCGGCCGAGATAGCCAGACATCACTTGTGGGCCTGAAATGACGATTTCACCAACAATATCTGGGGCCTGCGTGACGGCGTCATTGCTGAGAATGCGCACGTCTGTGCCCGGCAGCGGAGAGCCTGCTGACCCCGGAGACTTGCTGGCCGAATGGTCGCGTACGGCGATCAAAGTCGTCGCTTCGGTCATGCCATAGCCTTCGATGATGTTCGAACCGGTGGCTTGCATCCATTTTTGCGCAGTGTGGTCGTGCAATGCGGCGGCGCCAGAGATCGTGATCTTGAGGCTTTTGCCATACTCGGCGAACCAGTCTTCTTCGAGCAGTTTTTCAAACAGCGTGTTCACGCCTGGGAAATAGTCCGGCTTAAACTGTTTGAAGGCGGGCTTCATATTGGTCAGCGGACGCGGGTTCGGGATCAGCACCAAATGGCCGCCATTGGTGATCGCGATCACAGAGGCGAGCATGCCGAACACGTGATAGACCGGCAGCGCCAGCAGCATGGTCTGGTTTGGCGTATTGAGCAGCTCAGGCGAGGCAATCGCGAATTGAGCGATATTACTCATCAGTCCCTGTTCGGTCAGGCGAACGCCTTTAGACACACCCGTTGTACCGCCTGAGTACTGATAGATCGTATCGCGTGTTGGTTCGAGTTCGCTGACATAATCCGCGCGCTCTGGCGCAGGATCCGCAAGGATCTCGACCAGAGTGGAATGCTCACCCTGAAAGGCCCGGTCGAGGCGTTTCACTTTGCGCAGCAGCAAATTCAGGAAGCTACGGGTCAGCGGCTTGAAGAAGTCGGTGACAGAGATCGCAATGACTTTGTCGACTTGCGTGCCTTCAATCGCGTCTTCGATCATTTCTGAGAATATGGTCGAGCCGATCACGCAGCGCGCGCCGCTATCTTTCAAATGACGCCGTGTTTCAGCCGCTGTGTAGAGCGGGTTCACATTGGTGATGGTGAGGCCTGCGAGATACACACCCAGCAGGCTGACAATGTAAGAGGTGCAGTTTGGCGACTGGATCGCAACCACGTCGCCCTGCTCATAGCCAAGCTCGTCGCGCAGATAAGTGGCGAGCGTGTAAGCCGATTGGATCGCGGTTTTGAAATCGGTCGTTTCACACTGGCCATTGGGCAAGGCCGTGGTCAGAAATGGATCGTCGGCATAAGCGCGTTCAGCCTCGAAGATCTTGTCATGCAAGCGGCTCGGATTGAGCGCTAGTTCTGGAGCGAGACGTGGAGAAGTGTTCGAGATTTGCGGGTGAGCCATTTTGCCATCCATTCTGGGAGAATGGTCGACCCTAGCGAAGCAAGATTTGAATCTCGTTACGCCCGAATCTCGATTTTTCGATTAGGCGTAAGATCTAAGCAAGACTTAGCGCAGAATCGGTCTCGCCGATCCGCTGGTTGTCGTCTTTTATTCGCAAGTATTCGGTGAGCATCTGCGAAGCCGCGATCGAGAGCGGTTTTTCAACCACAGACTCGCCAAGCTCGCGCAACATATCGGCGCCCGTCACTTTGCTGCGTCCGGCATGCGTGACGCGGGTCAAATAGACCGAATTCAGAACCTCTTCACCGGTCTCATCTGACCAAGTGTGCTCAATCTCAACATACTGATCTTGCCACCCAACCACGCGCGTGTGGATCTGTAATTCGCCTTTCGGGATGACCGATTTTGAGCGGGTCTGAACGGAGCTCAAAACGACTGGAATCCACCCATGTTTGCGCACGACCGCAGACATCCGCGTCCCGATAAAGAAATTGATAAGAGATATATCGATAAAAGAGGGGATACGTGAGGGCAATAATTGACCGTTCCGCATCCGATCCCAAGCGCGCGGTTTGAACCGATAAGTGGTGCCACCCCAGACGTTGGCATCACGTGGGGACAAGTAGGTTCGAAATACCGTTAATACAAGAGTAAAGAATAGATCCATGTTTGACCTGAACTATAATCTCTGGAAAGTGGTTAACGTCAACTCATAAATTAGCTAATAGCAATAACGTTAATAATTTTATTTCATCCCCATGCCCTTCTCGCCCCTCCCCCAAAATGATCGAACCGCCAGCTATCTGATCCTTGGTGCGGGGCCGGCTGGGCTGACCATGGCGCGCATGCTCCGCGATCGCGGAATCGAAGATGTGATTGTCCTGGAAGCGAGCGACAAAGTCGGCGGAAAGTGCCTGTCTTCCGAGGTCGGAGACCATATCGTCGAGTTTGGCACCTGCTATGCGATCTGGTCCCACAAGTATATTTTGAAGCAGATGAAGCAGCTCGGCATTCGCCGAAATTTCTTACGGGCGCAGCGCATCGATGACCGTGAATTGATGGACTATATCAAAGATGGCGACGGTCCGCCTTTCCTGTATCAAGTCCTTAAATACTTGCGCCTGCGATCGAAGCTAATGGCCCGCGCCGAGCGCAATGACGCCAAAACCAATGAGACACTCGCACAAACGACGGAAACCTGGCTGAAGCAGCATAATCTCGGCAAGATTGAGCGCATGATGCACCGCGTCGTGACCTCGATCGGCTATGGCTATCTCAATCGCTTGCCCTTGATTCACGCCTTCCGATGGGTCGATTTCGACATGTTGGTGACGGGCCTGTTAAAGTTCACCGTGATGCCAGAGGGCGGGTGGCAGAATTTCTGGGATCGGTTCGCTCAAAATCTGGATATCCGTCTGCACGAAGCCGCAACTGAGATTGAGCGCGATGCTGATGGCGTGCGCATCACCACGACAAGTGGCGCTGAGTATCGCGGGGCTCATCTCATCAATACGATCCCGCTCACGCAGTTTAACAAGCTCACCGATCCCACACCGTCAGAGCGCAAAGTCGCCGAGGCGGTCGAGTGGGGCGGCTATACGACCTCGCTCGTTTCGGTGGCCGCCTGGGAGCATAGTGCGCCAGTGAATTCCTGGAGCGCGACTTGCGCCACCGATGCGAATGACGGCCAGATCTTATTCTCGCGGTTTGAATGTCCGAATGAGGATGGGCGTCTCTTGTTCACGGTTGGGCAGCTTTCGACCGCCTATTCGATGGATGAATTGTCCGAAATGGCGCTCTATAGCGCCAGCGAGCGCGGCGCGATTGATCCACGCCTGATCCAGCAAATTGTCTGGTCTTATATGCCGACTTATCAGGCTGAAAGCGTCCGCAATGGTTTGATCCACACCATGTCGGAGATGCAAGGCGAAAACCGTACCTTCCATACCGGTGCCAGCTTCTCACACGAAGCCGTCTCGACCATTTCGACGTTTAACCAGCGGCTGATTGAGCGGGTAGTGGCTTAATCTCACGGCCCATATTGTAGACATGGTCGCCAGGAATCACCGCGACCAAGTTCACGGACGTGTCCCCGTCGAGATTCTCTTGATAATTGCCGCCAAGGTTCGCGATGTGCGTTTCGGACATGTAGGACGCATACTCATCCAGCGTCACTTCAGAGCCTTCAGAGGTTTCGACCGTCACGGGCTCAAGCACAGGCTTCACGCCGTTGGCATAGGCGCCGCGGACAATGAAACAGATTGAATCAGATGCGCCCGCCATGGACCGGACATAGAGCGAAAGCTTGCCCTCTGGCCCGATAGAGCGATGCGCCTTCAAGCACATTTGCCCCAGCGCGCGCGTCAGCGATCCACTGGCAGAAGCTTTGACCAGAAGGTCTTCTGGAACCGCGCTGGCGAGCGCTTGAACCTGCGCTTCATTGAGCGTGGATTGGGCCATCTCGTTCAGTTCCTCGCCGAAGATCTGGCGCAAGCGCACCGCTTCAGCGTCGACCACATGCGCATTGTCGTCGAGCGAATGGCGCGTCATGGACGACATCAAGCCTTCAAGGTCTTTCGATGCATTCATGATCAGATTGGCGAGATTGCCGAGCTCGTCGCGATCAAAATTGATCCGCGAATCCGGTTGCAGCAGCCGCGCATATTTCATGATCGTCTTAATTGGATAGATCACTTCGCGCGAGATCGACTCAAAGAAGGCTGACTTGGTTTGCAGCGCTTGTTCAGCTTGTTGGCGTGATTCCAGAATGGTCTGCTGGCTCTCAACGAGGGAGCTCACATTCTCAATCAATTCAATCCGGTCGCCGGCGACACCGTTAAATTCGGTCTGGCGATAGTAATTGCCTTCCCAATAAGAGAAGCCATCGCGGGTCCGGCCACCTAGGCTAACAGCCTCGCGGTTCTTTTCCATGGTCGCGTTGGAAAATACCACCTCGCCAGTGCTGTCTTTAATCTCAAGGCCAATGCCGAGCGTTCGCACTGCCGATTCAAGACGGCCTTTTGAAAGTTGAAGGCCGAGCCGAACGCGCAACATCTCAACCGTGTCGCGATATTTGAGGTGGGTCATATAGACCATGGTGATGCCGAGCGTGCCGCCCATAGCGCCGGTAATGATCGCGGCAGCGCCATCGACGAAGAAAAGCGAAAACACCGTGACCGGGAGCGCGCCCGCAAGGAACCGCGCCGCCATGCCCGCATTTGAGCCCAAACATGCACACGCCGCGGCACACATCCCCATAGACAGTGCAGCCAGGGTAATGTTCGCAGCCGGGTCCGGCCCGACAAAAATGATACAGCTCGCGGCCCACCAAGCGCCAAACAAGAAATTATTGCGCGCGCCCTTCTTCAAGAAGCCAGGGCGCAATTCGGCATCTTTCGGAACCGCCGCCATCGCACGGGCGCCTTTGAACTGGTAAAAGGCAAAGAACATAATCGGCACCCACCAGATGAGGGCGAGCCACCATTGCGTAAATTGGGCAAAAATGCCTGCAACCACAGTACCGTTTATGGCGGTAATCAGCGCGAGAGGTTTCAGAACCGAGCCCAATTGTTCGAAGAGTTCGCGTAGCACCAGCTGCCGCAACTGGCCTTCTTCAGGAAGGTCCATTGTCCCGTGCAGAATACTTCTGAGAACAGACAGGGTCGATACGCGCATGCCGGCACATAATCATACATGTCTTGAAAAACTGGTCTTGCTGATAGTTAATCTCGCGCCATGATTTTTAGAAACCATCAATCTAGGTTGCGCAATTGTTAACGCGCCCTAGAAAATCGAGCCAAGTTTCGCCGTGTTCTGCTGCAAATACTACGATTAGCGGGATTCTTCCGAGCGTGCCGCATAGCCAGATATTTCACGCCATTCGCACTGCGACAAAATTACTCCACCTCTTCGGAATGGGTAAAAATTTTACCGGTTCATTCACTTCTTATGAAAGACTCGCCATACAGAAACTTGAATATCGAAATCTAAAACCTGCCTGAACTGGAAGAAGTCCGTGATCGACGACAAACAGCAAATGTATACGATGATCAAGTCATTCTTTGACGAGAGTGTTCCTTATGCGAAGCATAGCGGAATTCAGCTGATTGAAATCGCTGAAGGGCATGGTTCGGCAGAGCTTCCGGACTGGAAGGACACACAAAATCATATGGGCACCCAACACGCTGGCGCCTTGTTTACAGTTGGCGAAGCTGCTTCTGGCGCGGCATCTGTGTTTCTCTTCGCGGACAAAATTATGATGGTCAAAGCAGCGATTTCGTCTGCCACGATTGACTATGTGCGCGGCGCGCGCGGCGTCATCCGCGCATTCGGCAAACTGCGCGGCTCTGGCGATGACATCTTGGCGGAGTTCAGCACCGAAGGCCGCGTCAAATATATCGTCGATGTTTCGCTGATGGACTCGAAAGAGCGCGAAGTCGCGACAATGGAAGTTCACTGGTCAGTTCAGATCAATCAGCCAAGCGCAGGCTAAGCCAAAGATCAGGCTTTTCACCCCCCTTCGTTCCAGCCTATGTGAAGTCAAACAGGACATAGGCTGGAGCCCCACATGACAAAAACGCCGGTAAATGATTTCGCCCTCGACCAGATTTGGCGCACGGGGCGATCCTATAATGGCTGGACCCAAGACAGCGTTCCTGAAACGCTGATCCGCGCGACCTATGATTTGACCAAAATGGGGGCCACGAGCGCGAATTGCTCGCCGGCACGATTTGTCTTTCTGCACACTGCTGAGGCCAAAACCCGGCTCAAACCGTTTCTGATGGAAGCAAATGTTGAGAAGACGCTCTCAGCGCCTTGGGTTGTGATCATTGCGCATGACCTCGAGTTCCATGAGAAAATTCCGGAGCTGTTTCCGCACAATCCCGGCGCAAAAGACTGGTTCGCAGAAGAAGAAAACCGACATGTCACCGCTTTCCGAAACGGGACTCTGCAAGGCGCTTATCTCATGCTCGCGGCGCGCGCCTTAGGGCTCGATTGTGGGCCCATGTCAGGTTTCGATAATGCGGGCGTTGATGCCGAATTCTTCCTTGGCGACGAAGAAACCAAGACTTGGCGGTCGAATTGGATCTGCAATATCGGCCATGGCGATCCGTCGACGATCTTTGAGCGCAGTCCCCGGCTGAGCTTTGAAGACGCGTGTATGATCCTCTAAGACCGCTTGCATGATCATTCTCGGCATTCATACTGCAGGCCCCGCCTGCGAACTGGCATTGCTGCGCGATGGCGCACTTGTCGGTGAGCGCCGTGAAGAAATGATGCGCGGCCAGGATGCACGCTTGCCGGAAATGACCCGGGACCTGCTATCTCATCACGCGGTCGAATTCGAAGACATTGCCCGCTTTGCCGTGATTACAGGTCCAGGCAGCTTTACCGGGATCCGGGTCGGCGTTGCCTTTGCCCGCGGTCTGGCGCTGGCCTCGGGCGGGACTGCGATTGGAGTGACCACGCTGGAGGCCGCATTGCCAGCCGGGCAGCAAGGCTCCGCCATTGTTGCGCTCCCTGCCCAGAAGCGCCCGCCAGACATCACTTTCTGGACGCAAACCTTCCGCTCCGGAGAACGCACCGGCGATCCGATCGAACGACCGCTGGAGGATTTACAGGCTTTGCTCAGCAGCCATCCGCACATGGTCTATGGGGATCCGGACGCGCTGGGCCCGCACCTGCCGAGCACAAGCATCCACCCAGCAACACCCTCAGCTGCTCGCGCTGCCGAACTCGCGGCTCTGTTTGATCCAGAGCTCAACCCGCCTCGTCCGAGCTATGCGCGGGCGCCTGACGCGGCTCTGCCCCAAAGCAAAACAAGCGCATGAGCGTGCCGAGTGATGTTGAGCTAACCTTGCTCGGCCTCGCCGATCTGGACCGCTTGGCCGCGCTGCATCACGCCGCTTTCCCGCCTGGCCAGGCCTGGGGAGAGGACGCGTTCGCAGATCTTCTGAAGCTTGCAGCGGTCAGGTGTTTTGCGCTGCGCCAGGCCGATCAGCTGCTTTCAATCCTACTGGTACAGCATATGGCGGAGCAGGCGGAGATCCTAACGATTGCAACAGATCCAGCCGCGCGGCGCAAAGGATACGCCAAGATCCTGATGGATTTGGCCGCGAAAGACCTTCAACCCAAGGGCGCTCAAACTTGGCTGCTCGATGTGGCTGCAGACAATGCAGGCGCGATCGCATTTTACGAAAAGCTCGGCTTCGCGCGCGATGGCCAGCGCCCGCGCTATTATAAACGCCTTGAAGGCCAACGCGTGGATGCCATCTTAATGTCCATGCCCATGGGTGGACAGACAATAAGGTAAAGGGCTAGAGGAGCGAGTATGGATCGTTTGGAAAAACTCTGCGCCGAAAAAGGCCTTCGTATGACAGAACAACGCAAAGTCATTGCGCGTGTCCTGTCTCTTGCTGATGACCATCCTGATGCAGAGGAGTTGCACAAGCGCGCAAATGCCGTGGATAGCAACATCTCTCTTGCGACGGTCTATCGAACCGTAAAACTCTTTGAAGAGTATGGCATTATTGAAAGCCATGATTTCGGCGATGGCCGTGCGCGCTATGAAGAAGTCCCAGACGAGCATCATGACCATTTGATCGATGTAAAATCTGGCAAAGTGATCGAGTTTCACAATGATGAAATCGAGCGCCTGCAAATCGAGATCGCGCGCGCTCATGGCTATAAGCTCGTTGATCACCGCCTCGAACTCTACGCTGTGCCCCTGCAAGAGGGTGAAGACTAACCCGCGTGGAGCGCACGGCCCCCTTTCTCATCGCCATGTCCGGCGGGTCCGGTTCGGGAAAATCCACACTTGCTGACGCTTTGGTCGACGCCCTCACAGCGCATGGCGTCGTTGTATTCGCTGAGGACGGCTATTACTGGCCGATGGCGCACTATGGCCCGGCTGAGACAGAAGATCAGCGCGCCGCCATCATCGCTAAGGTCAACTATGATGATCCGGTCTCAAAAGAGACCGCTCTGATGGCCAAACAATTGGCCGACCTGAAAGCGGGACGGACGATCGAGCAGCCGATCTATGACTATGATCTGCACGACCGCAAGGCAGAAACCAAAACGATAGAGCCTGCGCCCATCATCATCCTCGAGGGCATTCACGCTCTATCGGTCCCGGAAGTTCGGCCCTTGATCGACCTTTCCATCTATGTCGATACGCCGGACGATCTGCGCCTCGCGCGGCGGATCCGCAGGGATGTAACCGAGCGCGGTCGCAGCATTGAAAGCGTGCTTGCACAATACTTAAACACGGTACGCGCGGCGCATTATCGCCATACCTTCCCGGCCAAGTTTGAAGCCGATTTGGTCATCGCAGATGAAGGCCTGCCCGCCTATGGCAAAGTCCGACCAACCGAAGACGCGGTTGCGCGTATGATGGCCCCAGTCATGGACCGTCTGCGTTCCGAAGGTGTGCTTTAAGCCTTTCAGCGCTAAACTCTTCCACAAATGTTGAGATTTTTCAGTCTTCTAATCGGCGCAGGTTTGGGTCTTTTGCCGAGTTTCGCTTGCGATATGACGAGCGAAGCGCGGTCGGATCATTTGCCCGCTTATGTCGAAAATGCCGAGATTTGTCTTACAGAGCCGCCGGTTCAGTTTCGATTTGACCCGCTCATGGAAGAGCTTTTCTTCAACCGAATCAACGCAGAACGCGCCGAAGAAGGGCTCGCGCGCCTAAAAATCCGGGCGAGCTTGCAACCGGCGGCGCGGTTCCACAGCTTGGATCTCGGGGCCAATCAGTTCTTTGACCATAACGGCCCCGATGGCCGCACATCAGGCGATCGGGTGGCGGCGTTTGACCGGACGCTACTGGCGCAGAAGACGGGCGAGAATATCGCTCAATTCGGACCGGCGAGGTGCTACGACGAAACCAATCAAGAGGTGTCGTGCCTGATCGCGCCAGGCTTTAAAGTTCCGAAACCGGCCTTTGTTGTGGACGATTTGCACGTCAAGCTCATGGCAAGCGAAGGGCACCGCGCCAATATTCTGTCGCCCGATTTCACCCATGTCGCCATCGGCGTGGTGCGTGAGGAGACTGGCTTCTATGTCACGCAAGTCTTCGCCCAGCCACAGGGCGAGTTGCAAACCCCGCTACCGCTCACCTATCTCGGCGATGAAAAGCTAGAGCTCGATATTCGGATCGACGACAAAGACGTGAGCGAGCTTGCCGTCCTAGACGCCGACGGCGAACGCCTCACTTTGGAAGGCGACCGTTTGAACGCGCTTTCGCCCGGCGTGAAGACGCTGATCGTTCGCGGCGAAAAGACGAGCGAAGAGAAAAATGGGCTTCGAACAATGACCATCACCGAATGGCTCGACCTGTTTGGACCCGCTTTTGTCGTGGCTCCGCCTACAGAAAGCTAGCAATCTCGCCGAGCGGTTTCTTGACCAGCGCATGATTGGGCACCATCGCATCATCCGCAGGATAGCCGGCCACCAGGATCAGAAACGGTTTTTCGGTCTCGGGGCGGCCGCAAATGCCGTTTAGAAATTTCATCGGATTAGGCGTGTGCACCAGCGTCGCAAGACCCGCATTATGGCAAGCCGCGATCAGCATGCCGGTCGCGATGCCGACGCTTTCATGGATATAGTAATTTTTCTTATCGTCGCCCTCGCGGACGCCGCCACGGCGCTGCGCAAAGATACAGATCAGCCAGGGCGCTATTTCCATATAGGGTTTGTCAGCATCCGTCCCGATAGGCGCGAGCGCATCGATCCATTCCTGCGCGGCGCGGCCCGAATAAAACTCGCGCTCTTCGGCTTCTGCGGCGGTGCGAATCTCAGCTTTCTTTTCGGCAGACCCGACGCAGGCAAAATACCAGGGCTGGTGATTGGCGCCGCTCGGCGCAGAGCCCGCGGTCAACACACACTGCTCGATGACCTCTTGCGGCACGGCCTTGTCTGAAAAGGCCCGGATCGACCGCCGCGACTGCATTTGCGCGTGAAAGGCTACCGCACGCGCCTGCATTTCAGCTTCTGGATAATGCGGGAAGTCTGCACTCAGCGGAACATGCGTGTCAGGCGAGGTTTTCATCGCCGCCCCGCATCTGCGCCGATATGATAGGCTTGATCCGTCCAGGTTTTGATCTTCGCCTCAGATGCCGTTTTGGCCGTGGCGAAGTAGGCATATTTGGTCACTTTCACGCCGCAAAAACCAAGGATCTGTTTGGTGATGCGATGCTTATGGGCGTTGCCATACATGAACTTTAAGAACCAGCCTGGCGTGTCGGCGGTGACGACGACATCCGCAGTCCGGCCTTTGAGCAGCTTGTCCCATAGGGAGCTGTTCTCGCGATAGGCAAAGGTGATCCCGGGCAGGAAGGCGCGATCAATCGCGCCTTGCATCTTACCGGGCATGCCGCCCCACCAAAGCGGATGGAACCAGGCCATATGCTCCGCCCATTTGGTGTTTTCGAGAAACTCAACCAGAGCCGGTTCGTGGTCTTTGCGCTGACTGTAGCCATGCGTAAGATCTGGATCGAACGCCATCTCATGCAGGTTCATCCGGCGAACTTCCGCGCCTTGCGATTCCGCGCCGCGCTGATACGCGTCTGCCAGCGCATGGCTGAGCGAGTTCTCACGCGGATGTCCAACCCAGATGAAGAGTTTTGCAGTCATTTATTCGTCCGCCAACTCCGGCACACCGACCGCGTGGAAACCTGCATCGACATGCAGCACTTCGCCGGCGATCGAATGGCCGAGCGACGACAAGAGATAAAGCGCGCAGCCCGCGACGCCTTCCATGCGCGTGTCTTCTTTGAGGAGCGACCAGTCCTTGCCGGTGCCCATCAGCGATTTGCCGCCGCGAATGCCGGCCAATGAAAGCGTCCGCATTGCGCCCGCTGAGATCGCATTGACGCGAATGCCTTGCGTGCCGAGATCGCGCGCGGCGTAGCGTGTGGAGGCTTCGAGGGCGGCTTTGGCAACGCCCATAACGTTGTAGCTTGGCACAACACGTTCGGAGCCGAGATAAGTCATGCAAATGATCGCGCCGCCATCTGGCATGATTTCTGAGGCCCGGCGTGAGGCATCGATGAAGCTATAGACCGAGATGTCCATGGCCCGGCGGAAGCCCTCGCGGGTCGTGTTCGCAACCATGGAGCCCATCAGCTCATCCTTACCGGCAAAGGCGATGGAGTGGACGAGAAAGTCGATCTTTCCCCATTTCTCTTTCACCGCCGCAAAGGCCGCATCCATGCTGGCATCATCGGTGACGTCGGCTTCCAACATGAAGTCCATGCCGATGCTCTCGACCAAAGGACGGACCCGGCGCTCGAGGCTTTCGCCCTGATAGGTGAAGCAGATTTCAGCGCCTTGGGCGGCCAGCTGTTGGGCGATGCCCCAAGCGATGGAGTTCTTATTCGCGACACCCATAATAATCCCGCGTTTGCCCGCCATCAGGTTCCCGGTGGGCATGTCTCCATAATCAGCCATGTGAAGGCTCCTTGCTCAAAGTCTGTTTGGTCTGAGGGCTATTCGGGCGCGGCTGACCCGTCAAGCGATGCGAGTGAGCGCAATTGCGCTTGGCGCTTGGCATGAAACTCGCTTAGCCCTGTCTTCGTTAATGCAGATTAACCTTTTGGGCCCTTAGAATGAGTGCTGTCAGACTGGTCATCTTCGCGACACTGTTCGCTCTGAGCGCACTTTCGAGCGCCGCCAGCACTGTGCATCATGTCCGCTTTGCCCAGCTGGCAACGGTGCTTGTTTGGCAGGATGATGCTTTGATCGGCCAAGGTCAGACCGTGTCACTCACGGGCGCGAGCGATCTTGCGCCAGTTGAGATGCTCGGGTCTGGGCAGCTTATCGGCACCATAGAGGCGACCGGGCAAAGCCAAACTGTGCGCATTGCCAGCAATACCGGCTTCGAGATCCGGGCGGCGGACGGTGTGGAACTGGACGGCGTCAGTGTTCGCGTGATCAGCATTGGTGCAAATGCAGCGGCGAGCACCGATAAAGACGCGCCGCAAGCCCTCTATCGCCAAAGCTCTAAAACAGCGCTCCGTCCAGGATCACCGCTCAGTCAATCGATCACGCTTGAGATTGAATGGCAGGGCGAGACCGCGCCGCGCCTCCTCGTTGCAGCGCTTTAAGGCCTTCTTAGGGTCCGGGAAAT
>JBCBDI010000024.1:0-18245 GCA_038529885.1 Pseudomonadota bacterium | reverse complement strand
AATTGGGTGATGCCAAGTTCCGACCCGGCGCGCGGCGCTTTGGTCGATATTGAAGACCTGCAGGCCTATGGCATTCCTACAATGGAAGAATATACGGCGCTTTATTGTCAGCACACGGGCCGCGATGGATTGCCTGAAGTGGACTTCTATTTTGCCTACAATGCCTTCCGCCTCGCGGCGATTTGCCAAGGCATTGTCGGACGCGTTCGCGATGGCACCGCATCCAATGCGTCAGCCGCCACGATGGAGGCTCGCGTTGCCCCGTTGGCTGAGTTCGCTGCCAGCTGTGCGCGCAAAGCCGGAATGGAAGGATGAGCTTCGAAACGCCGATCGAGGAAAAAGACGGCGTTCTTTCGGGGCCGTTCCGATCGCCTGCAAATATGCTGATCGAACAGGAATATGGCGGGCACAAATCGATCCATGATGACGCCGAAGCTGAGCGGCTTGGCTTCGTTGCGGGGCCGATTGAGGGCCCAACCCATTTCAGTCAATTTGATCCGGTTCTGGTCAAACTTTGGGGCAAAGACTGGTTCGAGCGCGGGTGCATCTCGTGTCACTATAAGAACATGGTGGTCGAAGGCGAAGACGTAAGGGTCTTCGTCAAACCTGTTTCAGAGACACGGGCGGACTGTTGGGCGGAAAAGGCGGATGGCACACCGGTTCTGGAAACGTCTGCAACACTTGGACCTGACCATGGCGAAACGCTCCTTGAGGCGCGGATGGCGAAGCTACGGCCACCGGGTGAGCTGATTATTCTCTCTGACCTCTCGGTCGGTATGGTCGGTAAAGTCGCCGAACACGTTAGGATGACCGCGGATCAAAATATGGGGGCCTTGTACCCGTTTTCGCTGACGGAGAAGCTCGCAAAAATCACCGAGCGCACGGCTTGGTATGACACTGACGATGCTTCACCTTGGGGACGAGCGATCATTCCAACTGAGATGATTAGCGTGCTGGCTGAGTATTCGAATCGTCAGGCAGGATTTCCGGTGAAGGGTCCGACGATTGGCCTGTTCGCCGATCTCGAGATCCGATTGATCAATGGCCCGCTCTTTGTTGGCGAAGACTATCTCATTCGCCGTGAGATTGTCGCTTTAGCGCAAGGGCGACGCACCGAGAATTACTGGACCCGGACCAGGATTTTTGACGCGGACGGCGAGGCGCAAGTGGCGGAAACCTTGCTCAATCACGGCGTCTTGAAACACTCTTATGCGGACTATCCGAAAGAGCTGTTGGTTTAAGACGCAGACTGCAAGACCTGAAAACTTGGGGCAGGGCGGGCCGCGGCGCACATGCTTTCAAGCGTCAGCACTTCCGAGGTCAGCCATTGATAGTGTTGCTCGAGCCGGGTGACCATTTCGAGGTCTATGTCTGGACGCGAGGCCACATCTTCACGCCAGGCTTCGAGGACGCGAACTTGTGATTTGAGCCATTCCAGCATGTCAGCATTTTGAAACCGAAAGCACATTGTCAATTTTCCTGCAATTGCAAATCATTCGCAATTTTAGACTCAATTTGTGTGGGATTGCAAGGGGCGAGTGTCAAACTTGTTGAGTGACGGTTTTTCCTTGTCCAAGTGTCGCGTTCTGCCTTCTAATCATTAGAGAATTTGGGAGGTTTGAATTCGGAATCGAAAAAATGGAGGCGTAAAAAAATATTTCGTAATATTCGCAATTTGCGGAAGAAGTATGCGAGAGGTCTGCAAATTAACGGTTGCAATCGAAATTATCTTGCCACGCCTTTGTGTTGATTATGCAACAATGCATGGAAATGATGCGAAAATGGGGGGCAAAGCTGCATCAATTCCTTTCCTCCGAGTGTTCCCGAACCAATCATGTTCAATTGCGTACATATAAGGAGGATACACTATGCGACGCAGACTACTAGCCAGCGCCAGTGCGGCACTGGTGCTCGGAGCCTTCACGGCGCCGAATGTGATTGCCCAAGAATCAGATGATGCGGCAGCCGATGAATTGGAGCTTCAGACCGTCGTTTCAATCGGTTCGCGCGTCCCATCTCGCTCAGCTTTGGATACACCGGCTCCGGTCGATATTCTGCCTGGCGATGAGTTCGTGAACCAGGGCACCAATGATGTCTCAGACATCCTGAGAACTGCGGTTCCATCTTATAACGTTAACACCCAGCCGATCTCAGACGCGGCGACGATCATTCGTCCTGCCAACGTGCGTGCGCTGTCTCCAGACAACGTGCTCGTGCTCTTGAACGGCAAGCGTCGTCATCGTGGTTCGGTTATTTCCTTCCTCGGCGGTGGTATTGCTGATGGATCACAAGGTGCAGATGTAAGCGTCATCCCATCTTTGGCGCTGAGCCGGGTCGAAATTCTGCGCGATGGTGCGTCGTCTCAGTACGGATCTGACGCGATCGCAGGTGTGATCAACTTCCAGCTTCGCGAAGGTGCGAGCGGTGGCACAGTTGAAGCCGTTTACGGGTCTACCTACGAAGGTGACGGTGACAATTACCGCATCGCGGGTAACATTGGTCTGCCTTTGACGGATCGCGGTTTCATCAACCTCACCGGTGAGATCTCTGACACAGACGGCACCGTCCGTTCGATTGTTCGCGGCGACGTCGAAACGCTGATCGCCAACGGCAACACTGCTGTCGCAGACTTCCAGACCATCAACACCTACACCGATCAAGTGCCTCAGTATTGGGGACAGCCGGACGTGAAAGACAATTTCAAATTGTTCTTCAACTCTGGTCTCGAAGTTGGCGAGAATACCGAACTGTACGCTTTCGGTAACTATGCTCAGCGGACCGTTGAAGGTGGTTTCTTCTATCGTAACCCAACCAATCGCGGCGGCGTCTATCGCGGTCCGATCGTGGATGCGATGACCGGTCTTCAGCTGAATGACCCGATGACGGGCATGGCGTTTGAGCAAGGCGATGATGAAAGCACTGCGGACTTCCGCGCGCGTATCGTTGCGGCTGGTGGTGCCGGGTCGATCCTCGTGGGTGACCTTGACGGCGAAGGCACAGGCGGCGCCTGTGTCGACGGTATTCCGCTGCAGAACTTCGATAACTCACTCGCGGATCCAACCATTCTCGCTCAGGTTACCGCTGATGCGAACTGCTTCTCATTCGTTGAGACGATCCCAAGCGGCTTTGTTCCACGCTTCGGTGGTGACAATACCGATTGGTCTATCGCAGGTGGCGTTCGCGGCATCTTCGGTCTTGGCAGTGGTTTGAACTATGATTTCAGCGTCGTTCACGGCTCGAGTGAATCTGAGTTCTTTATCCGTAACACAATCAACGCTTCGCTCGGTCCAAACACACCGCGTGACTTCACACCGGGTGCCTATAAGCAGACCGAAACCATCGTTGATGCGGACTTCAGCTATGCGGTTCCAGTCGACAGCTTTGCATCTGACCTGAACATCGCGTTCGGTGGTCAGTTCCGCGAAGAAGAGTTTGAGATCACTGCCGGTGACCCAGCCTCATTCGCGCTTGGCCCACTCGCGGACCAAGGCTTCTCGTCTAGCTCTAACGGCTTTGGTGGCTTCACAGCGTCCAGCACATCGAGCCAAGACAGCTATGCAGGCTATATCGACTTGGAAGCTGACATCACGGACAATTTCACCGCTCAAGCGGCTGTTCGTTATGAAAACTATGACCAGTTTGGCAACACGACCGACTATAAGCTCGGTTTACTTTATCGTGTGACCGATAGCTTCCGCCTTCGTGGTACGGTCTCAACCGGCTTCCACGCACCGACAGCGGGTCAGGCGAACGTTACCAACGTGACGACGCAGAACGTTGGCGGTGTCCTGGTTGACCAAGGCACGCTGCCTCTGTCGTCTGCGGCAGGTCAGCTGGCAGCTGACTTCGTTGCGAACCGCGACGGGGGACGTCCAGACCTGAGCACAGAAACCGCTCAGAACTTCACCTTGGGTGCAGCGTTTGACGTTGGCTCCATGACTTGGACGGTCGACTATTTCAACATCGACGTGGATGACCGGATCGCTTTGTCAGCGAACGTGAGCTTCCTCGAGGCGTTGGATTTCGCAGGTTCACAAGCGGGCCTCGGCCCATTCATGTCTGTGAGCGATGGTCTCACTCAGCTCGGCAATGCCGGTGCGATCGATCGTAATGCCTTTGTTGGCTTCGAAGACCTGAACGAGTTCCGTTACTTCTCGAACAGCTTCGACACCACCACAGAAGGTGTGGAAGTCGTTGGTACACTGCCGCTTGAGCTCACCGAAAACGGTGACACAAACGCCACGCTGTCCTTCGCCTATATCGACACAACCGTGGACGATCGTGGTACGATCAACCCGATCAGTGCAGGTCGTGTTGCAGCGCTCGAAGAGCTGCTGCCTGAGCTGAAAGGCTCGCTGACCTTCTCTCACATCGAAGATAAGTGGCGGATCCTCACACGCGCCAATTATTTCGGCGAGTGGGAAGACACTGGCAACGGTACCGGTGATCAAGGCGCCGAGATCAATGTCGACGCCGAGTTCGGTTACTTCTTGAATGATCAGATCGAACTGATCATCGGGGCGAACAATGTGTTCGATAACTTCCCGGACGAGAACCCGAATGCTGCGTCACTGGGTCAGCTCTATCCAGAGTCCGCTCCAGGCGGCTTCAATGGTGGATCTTACTATGTGAAAGCGCGTTACACCTGGTAATCGCTGGATCAAATCCAAATCGAGAAGGGCGCCTGCAACGGGCGCCCTTTTTCATTCACGGCTTAAGAGCAGTCTGCGTCAGTCAAGTCGGAGTTGAAAATGTAAGTCTGCGCCGAGATCGGGGTGGTCACGTCGTCATAGACTGTATTGGCCGGGTCTTCCCAGGATTGCGCAAACGCTTCCATGCTTGTGATGCGGTCGCCGAGAAAGTCGCTGATATGATTGGCATCAAGCATGCCCCAATAATCCTTCGGATCGACCCGGCAATCATGCTCAAGCGCGGCTTCATACATGCGATCACTGACCTCCTGGATATAACCGAGATCGACGTTTTGTCCCTCTAGATGGTCGCGCATATGGTCGGCGCCGCTGCGATGCATGACATAGCCGAAATCATAACCAAGCTGCGCCGCCATAAGCGCCACGGGTGTCGGTGAAGCATCGTCTTTCAACCAGCCCCACCAGGTTCGGTAATCCATCATCGTGATGCCATGAACGGCGATGTGCGCGCTGTGATGAATGTGAACCTCGTCTAAGCCGGGCAGGATCACCATAGCGCAAGCCGACATGCATTGCCCGGCAATCACGGCAGGCTCACCGCGATTATCGAGAATGGTGCTCATCCCGCGCGCGGTCGCGACATTGCCGCCGGGGCTGGTAATGATGATACGGCTCGCCTCAGGCAGCGCGTTGAGCTTCAAAAATTGCTCCGGGAAGATCGCAGAATTGTAGCAGATGACATCCGTGCCTTCGAGCATGCTCACCCCTTCGGTGGCAAGGCATTGCTCGACCAGACGATCGGTTTCTCGGTCGGGTCGATCAAATGTCCGCGCTTCTTGCGCGAGACCTGCCTGTGCGCCCAAGACGCTAAGCCCTCCGAGAATCAAAAGCCGCATATCCACTCCTTTTTGTGTGGGGGTAAGTTTGTTCGGAAATTCCGGCAAATCAAAGGCGTCGCTGGGTCATACCTTGCCGAATGCGCATGATCCGGCCAATCTGCGGGCGTTGGGAGACAAAAATGAGACGATTGATCAAACTCGCGGCACTTGCCGCGTTGGCGACAGGTATTTTGGGTCCGGTACAGGCGCAATCGGCTAAGACCGTGATTGAAGCCGGCCACCTTCTCGCCGTGCCGGGAGATGGCTATTTACGCGACCGCTCGGTGACCATCCAAAATGGCATGATTGTCAGCATCGAGCGGGGCTTCAAGGATCATCCCGAAGACGTTCGGGTGATCAATTTGCGGGACGCTTATGTCTTGCCCGGCCTCATCGATAGCCATGTGCATCTGTCGAACGAATTCTCTCCGACCTCACGGGTTCGCCAGCTGAGCGAGTCTGAGGTCGACGTGGCGCTAAATGGCGCGGCCCACGCCAAGAAGACGCTTCTCGCTGGCTTTACGACCGTGCAAGATGTCGGCGGACCGAATGAGGCGATCTTCTCACTGCGCGACGCCATTCGTGCTGGAAAAGTGCCGGGGCCGCGTATTCGTGCGTCTGGCCGGGCGATCACGCCCACTGGCGGCCATGGCGATGCCAATGGGTTCTCACCGGCTCTGACAAAGATCTTCACAGGGCCGAATGCCTGTAATGGTGCAGATGATTGCCGGCGCGCCGTGCGTGATACGATCCGATCCGGCGCGGACGTGATCAAAATCACCGCCACAGGCGGGGTGCTGTCAAACACTAAAGCGGGTCTAGAGCAGCAATTCTTTGATGATGAGATTGCAGCGATTGTCGAAACGGCCGCGATGATGGGGCGCAAAGTCACCGCGCATGCGCATGGCAAAGGCGGGATTGAAGCTGCTCTGCGCAATGGCGTGCAGTCGATCGAGCACGGCACCTATCTCGACGATGAAACGATCGCGCTGTTCCGCGAAACGGGTGGCACGCTGGTGCCAACTGTACTGGCGGGTGTGACGGTTACCGGTTGGACCGAGCAACCTTGGTTGCCAGAGCCCTCACGCGAGAAGGCTGCGATTGTCGGCCCGCTGATGCTGGACATGCTCCGCCGGGCGCGCGAGGGCGGCGTCAATGTTGCGTTCGGGACGGACACAGGCGTCTCTAAGCATGGCGACAATGCCGAGGAGTTCGTCTTGATGGTTGAGGCAGGATATGGCGAGGAAGAAGCCATTCGGACCGCCACGGTCGTCGCCTCAGAGCACCTCGAAATGGCCGACGCAATCGGCACCATTGAGGCGGGTAAGTTTGCCGACATGGTCGCATTGCGCCGCGATCCGCTTCAAGATATCAACGCCTTGCGCGCGATCAGGGTCGTAATCAAGGATGGTCTGGAGTATCGTCCGTAGGATCAGCGCTTTGACATTTTGGCCTGAACGGTCAATGTTTGTTACAGAGTAGAGTGCATAAACGGGGGCGTTAATGCAGATCAGGCGATCAAGCCTGCCACTGATTGCCCTATCAGTGGCCGTTGCGTCTTGTGGCGCATCTGTTGAGCCGACCGCTAAGGCGGTCAGCCAATGCGTTGATATTCCGAACGGGCAATATTTTCAGTGGGTCAATGGCCGTTTGATTGGAAAGTCCTCGATTGAGGATAGTCGCGAACGGCCGCCAGAAACCGCGCGGCGCATCGGGATTACTCTCGCTGGAATGGGCTATCCATGGGTGGTTTTGAACTGGGATGGTCAAACCGCCTCGATTGGCGGCGTTGCGCCGAATGAGCTGACGCGCTCCGACGCTTTCATCGCCGCAAAGGCCGCCTTCGAAGCCGATACTGTTTCTGGCCCCCTCGTGCAGCGTGTGGTCAACGATATGACCGTTCGGGATACCGGAGGGGCGGTGGTCGCTCGGCTCAACCAAGATCTGGCCAGCCAAGGCTTTGAATGGCTGCGGGTCGTTATGGTCGACAATATCGCGCTTCTTGTCGGAGAGGCGCGCAATGCAGAACTTAAGCAGGCGGGCTATCGAAAAGGGCGGTCGCTCATCGAGGCGGATTTAGACGCCGGGCAACTCGTCAATGTTGTGGTCGATGTCATTTCCATACCCGACAATGGACGCCCGGCGGGCATCGCGCTTCAGAATTTGCCGGCCGCGCCGACTTTGATCGATTGCGAAAACGCCTTCTTCGATACGCTGGCCGGGCGAAAAATCGAGTTCATGCCAGATCAAGCGATCATCGAGAACTCCAGCTCTCGGGTCTTGGACGCGACCTCAGCCATCGCCCAACGGTGTGATGCGTTCGAGATTGAGATCGGACGCCACCTCGGGACAGCGGAAGATGAAGACGCAGCAATCGATCTGTCTCAAAGACAAGCCTCAGCCATTCGCGATTATCTGTCCGCCTATGGGGCCAATCGAGATACGCTGATTGCGAAAGGATATGGCACCGCGCAACCGCTCGATCGCTCCGGAACGGAAGCTGCGAATATCCGCAATACGCGAACCGAGTTCACCGTTCGCTTTCAGGGCAACAATTAGAAACTGCAGACCAGTCCCTCATCGGCGGGGACTTTCGCATCCACTGTATCGAGCCACGCCTGCGTGATCGCCTCGGCGCCTTTAAGAGCCTTCGGCGTCACAAATTTCCGAGACACGGGATAGAACGCAACGAGATCTGTGCCTGTGCGTTTATCGAGTTCACCAGGTGGCAATTGCTTGGCGCGATTGGCGGCATAGTCCGGCACGAAGAAAAGCGTGGGGGTGGGGCCGGGAAGGTCATCGCTCGGGACCCGGCTCGCTTCCCAATCCGTAACGCCAATCACCATGCTATGCGCGAGCTTGTCGCCGCATGCGACATGGACGGTTTTGGTTAGCTCTGGGCGGCCGACAAAGTCGACATAGGCCGCCGTGCCGTCGCCAGAATAGGTGCTTGCCTCATCATAGGTCAGGACCTCGTCATAGAGCTCAGTTGCTTTGACAAAATCCATATTGCGCGGCGATGTGAGGCCGACGGTGCGGACGCCTCGACGTTGAAGGCTGTGCGCCGCTGCGATGGCGGTTTTCGACGACGCGCTGGAGATGATCGCAGCTTCCGGAACCGGATCAGCCTCCATCAAGAAGTCGCAGATCATCCAGCCGGTCATATAGAGCGGGCGGAACAGCATTTGCTCCGGCTCTGTGCCTTCGACATAAGCTGGATCGGTATCGGTGAAGGCGTAAGAATTATAGATTGGCGCAAGCCCTTGCCGATGTGCGGCGCCGTCCATGAAGCCGCGTTCTGAGACCCGCATGGGCGAAACCACAAGATCTTCCGAAATCGGGAAATAGCCATAGACGCGCTGCCCGGCTTTGATGCCTTCAGTTGTGGACTCGGCAACGGTCGCAAATCCCCAAACGGGCACGCGGCCATGGGCGTCATTGCCGGACGGGAAGAAGTTCCAGTAGTGCATTGGCGGGCCGCCAAATGCTGCATAGGTCACGTTATTGGCGGTGAGCGCAAAGGCATCGAGTTTCAGCCGGGCTTGTCCGGCCTCGAGGGGCCCGCTGTCTTGGCTTTCCCAACTGGTGTCACGCAGATTAGATTTGGTGATGAGATGCTGCTGGCCCATGAGTTCCTCCGCTTTCCGCCCACATTGTGCTGCGAACTCAGGGGAATCAAGATTGACGCCGGGGCGCTAGTGCCGCGTCGGTGGATTGGGAGGTTTGGCGGGCGGGAGTTCAAGGCCTTCAAGATGCGATTTCAAGGCTGACAGAGCCTCTCGTGCCTCTTCCAGGATGATCGGGGCTTCCGTTTTATAGAAATCGAACTCCTCGCTATTTGCTTTCGAACGGCAAGCGCTTTCGAGCTCATTGAGGGCTCGAGTGAGGATTTGCGTGTAGAAGGAAACATTCGAATTCTTCAATACAATGCCTCAATACTTTCGAATAGGAGATCATTTACTCAGCTTTTTGAGTAAAACAATCAAAAAGTGTGAGCGTATGGATTCATTTTTTGATTGTGTTGCTCTACTTACTTGCAGAGGCGCTGTTTGTGCGCTCGATCAAGTCGGAAAACAGCTTGGGCATTGAGGGCTTGTCTGTCGCTGGATCTATGAGATCGATCAGCTTTTGCGGCGCAATCATTGCGCCTGTGCGGTCCTGCAGACTGAGCAGCGTGTTCACGCTCGCATAGTTCTTTCCGCTGCGCAGGAAGGTCTGCGCGATGGCGAGATAAGTATCGGTCCAGCCAACGATTTGTGTTTCGAGCAGGAATGATTTCGGCGCCTTGAGCATGCGATTGATGGTCATCGTTTGCCCGCAAATCTCGGCTCTCCAGCCTTGTTGCTTCATGGCGCGCCGCAGGCCGGAGCGGGCCGTCAGGTCGACGCGACCGAGATCTGCGAAAGACAGGTACCGACTATTGGTCATATGCATGAACATGTCTTGGTCGGTCAGCCAGACTGTGAACCGGGCCTGACGCGGCGCCGTCAAAGGCGCGTGCGGTTTACCGAACGCCGCCCGGATCAAAACCCAAATCAGGCGAAAAAGAAGATTCACCGATCGCCTCCTATATCGCTGCATAGGATATCACAGAACGCATGGGTTCGCCGGTTCGAAGACTTATTCATGGGAGTACTTTACTGGGACGGCTCGCTAGGACCGCCATAACTTGTCTAATTCTGCTGCAATCGCAAAGGATTTTCTCGCTGAGGCACCGCCAATTCGCAAGCCGATCATGGCCGAGCCTTCAAGCGCAGATGGGTCATCACTTTGGCGGGCCCAGCGGCTTCCCGCAACGAAGCCTTCATCGAGTTCAGAGAGATAAGCGCCGAACTCTTCTTCACGGCCATCGGCGAACAAAGGCAACCAGATCAAGAACCGTGCTTTTGGCCATTTGCGCATGGCGCGCGGAACCCAATTGGCGAGCGCGTCCATATCAGCATCTGTCTCATAGGACGGGTCGAGCATGACCAGCATGTCTTCCCCGCGGCGAGGCTGCAAGCGCAAGGCGCCGCGATAGCCGTCTTCCTTTCGGATTTGGACGCGGCTGTCTTTGTGCAGCGCCTGACTGAGCGCTTTGTGCTCTGCTGGGTGAAGCTCAAACAGAGCGAACCGCGCCGTATCACGCAAAAGCTGCGTCGCCAGAGCAGGGGAGCCCGGATAAGAGTGCGGGCCTTTGCTTTGGACATGTTTGAGCCAAGGTTGCAGCGCGCTCGGGGCTTTGGCGGCCTTTGGCATGGCCAGCACGCCGCTGGCGGCTTCTTTCGTCTTCTCCGACTGCGCGCTCGACAGGTCATAAAACCCACGTGCAGCATGGGTTTCGACATAGAGCAAATTGCGGTCTTGCTCGGCTTCGCTTTCGAGTACGGCATGCAAGATGGCGTGCTTTAGCACATCCGCTTTATTCCCCGCATGATAGCCGTGTTGATAAGAGAGCAAGGGTCTGTCTACTCGCTGCGTTCGGCGAGGGAGGCTTGCCGGATCGCTTCGAACTCATTGCCGGGATACCAAGTCGGCCAGGCATCAGACTGCGCGATCTTCAAGCCGACATTATAGAGCGCGGTGACGTCTTCCTGCATGCCGGAAAGGTCCCAGGTCTCATTATATTCGTCCATGGGCTTGTGGTAGCGCTGGATGGTGTACGTCTCAGCGATTGCGCGGCCAGCGGGCTCGCCGCCATCCAATTTGTCGATGCCGCCATCTGCATAAAGCATCGGAACGCCCTTCTTGGCGAAAGAGACATGGTCGGAGCGATAGAAGTATCCCGCTTGCGGATTTGGATCCGGCACGATGACCCGGTCAGTCGCGTCGAGTTCAGCTTTCAGCATGTCTTCCAATTCTGACGCGCCATACCCGACCACGACCATGTCTTTGGTTTTGCCGACGGGCAGCATGCCATCCATGTTCAATCCCGCCACGATTTGGTTCATCGGGACGGTGGGCGATTCTGCATAATAGGCCGATCCTAAAAGTCCGGATTCTTCCAAAGTGACGGCCAAGAAGAGCGCCGAACGGTCCAGCGTTTCAGCCGCCATGGCTTCGGCCATTTCAAGAAGCGCCGAGGTGCCGGTTGCGTTGTCGACGGCGCCGTTAAAGATGTCATCTCGGTAAAAGTCTTGATTGGGTTCCCCGGCTTTCTCTTCGGACTTCTTGCCAAGGTGATCCCAGTGGGCGGTGAACAGCATATATTCATCGGGTGCCGTGGTGCCGCGTATCTGACCGACGACATTTCGAGATTCCGTGGTCGTCACCGTTTGCGCGATGCTGCCTGAGGCGGAGAGGCCGCCCATATCGATCGGAGCGAACCCTTCGGTCTTGGCGAGCCGCTTCATTTCGGAAAAGTCGAGACCGCCTTCTGCGAACAGGGCGCGGGCTGTTTCCTCGGTAATCCATCCCTCAAACAGGGTGCGATTGTCGCCGCCATCGGCGCGAACGAGATCGGCTTGGGCGCCCGACCAGGAATTGGCCACAACGTCCCAACCATAGGAGGCAGGCGCCGTTTCATGGACGACGATGGCACCTGTCGCGCCTTGGCGTCCGGCCTCTTCGAACTTGTAGGTCCAGCGGCCATAATAGGTCATAGACTTGCCCTTGAAGAGCTCATCTTCGCGGGCATAGCCTGGATCATTGACCAGCATGACGACGGTTTTGCCTTCGACATCAAGGCCTGCATAATCGTTCCAGCCATATTCTGGCGCGACCACACCATAGCCGACAAAAACCAGCTCTGACCCAGACCATTCGGCCTCGACGCGGTCTTGCTTCTTGGTCCAGATCACCGCGTCGTCTTTGAGCACCATGGGATAGTCATCCCCGGACGCGCCGCCAGAGAAACTGAGACCCGAAGCGTTCTCGTCCAGCGTCTGTTCGACCATGCCAACAGTTTGGAACCAGGTGCCATTCTCGCCAGCGGGTTCGAGGCCAATGCGCTCCATTTCTTGGGCCAGCCAATCGGCGGTCAATTCGCCTTTCTCGGCTGCTGGGCCGCGGCCCTCAAACGCATCATCAGAGAGCAGCGAAATGCGCTGAGCGAGATCCGCTTCTGTGATCGCCGCTTCGGTTCCTGATGGCAGCGGCATCGGCAAAGCAACCGTGTCCGGCTTAAGCGTTTCCGCGACATCGGCTTCCGGGGTAATCGGCGCTGGGTCTTCGGTAGATTGGCCGCACGCTGTCAGGACAGCCAAGGCGGATACGGTGAGGGTGAGGCGGAACATACGCGACTCCAAACAGTTCAATTTGCAACCGGTTTGGCACAGCGTAGATGGAGCGACAAGCAGGCCTCTGCGCCGCGTTAGTCTCCTGGAAATGGGATGTAATCGTCTTCCCCTGCGGGCAAGGTAAAAGGCGTATCCGTCCAACCGCCAGCCGCAGAGGCGCGCCAATCGGCCTTGGCTTGCTCAAGTCGCTCTTTGTCAGTGGCGACGAAGTTCCACTCTATTTTGCGCGGGCCATCCATGGTCTGACCCCCCGCCAGCATAAAGCGCGTGCCGGGCGTAACAGAGACGGGCACATCAGCCCCTGCAGCGAACACCGCCATCTCGCCCGCTTCGATGGTTTCGCCGTCAAGCTCAGCCTGACCGAAGGCCACATAGAGCGCGCGTTCTTCGGCCTCAGAGCCATCCACGGTGAAGCTTGCGCCATTATCAGCGTCGGCGCCGACATACCAAATGCCCCATGGATAATCGACGGGTGCGGTGTGCCCAAAGGCGGTCCCAGCGAGCACCCGGGCATGGGCACCGCCTAGGTCGAACTCGGGCAGAGTGTCGGCAGGGTGGTGGATGAAGTCCGGCGTGATCTCGGCATGCTCTTTGGGCAAGGCGACCCAGGTCTGGATCCCGTGCAGGGAGTGACCGGCTGCGCGCTCTTCTTCAGGCGTGCGTTCTGAGTGACAAATCCCGCGGCCCGCGGTCATCCAGTTCACCGCGCCTGGTCGGATCACCAGGTCATTGCCGAGCGTGTCCTTGTGGCGGATCGCGCCTTCATAGAGGAAGGTCACGGTCGCGAGACCGATATGTGGGTGCGGGCGCACATCAAACCCGGCGCCAGGGACATAATCGACGGGGCCGAAATGATCGAAGAAAATAAACGGTCCAACCATTTTGCGGCTGTGAAACGGAAGAATTCGGCGCACAACGAACCCATCGCCGAGATCCTTTTCTCGCGGTTTTATGATTTGCTCAATCAACGCACTCATGTCTGAGATCCTTGTCTGATAACCGTCTTGAGGTGAGATAGGCTAATGAGCACTGATCTCCATGAATTCGTAGGTGAAATCCGGGCATGTCAATTATGCGAAGATGACATGGAGCGGGCGCCTCGACCGGTATTGCAGGTCTCTCAGACGGCGAAAATTCTCGTGGCGGGCCAGGCACCTGGCAATTTGGCAATGGAATCAGGGCGTCCGTTCACCGATCCGTCCGGTGTTCGATTGCGCGAGTGGTTGCAGATCAGCGAGGAGGATTTCTACGACCCTGCGAAACTGGCTATCGTGCCGATGGGGTTCTGCTTTCCTGGTTATGACAAGAATGGCGGCGACATTCCGCCCATGAAGCGCTGCGCTGAGACGTGGCGACGACCGCTTTTGGATCTCTTGCCCAAGATTGAGCTGACCATCTTGATCGGGGGCTATGCGCAGAAATGGCATCTCGGCGATGATACTGAAAAAACGCTCACGGCGACCGTTCAAAAGTGGCAAGACTTTCTAGATCGCGGCGTCATTGTTACGCCACATCCGAGTTGGAGAAATAATGCATGGCTGAAGCGCAATCCTTGGTTCGAAACCGAATTACTGCCCGAATTGCAAAAGCGGGTGCGACGCTTGCTCTGATCCTCGGATTGCTGTTTGGCGGATTGGCCGCTTGTGTGACGCCTGCGACCTTTCCCGCGCTTGAGCTTGAGGAGCCCGCCATGCCCCAACTAGACCCCGCCGCGAACCGGATGATCAGCTTCGATGGCGCAGAGCTCGGGCTGACGGTCTGGGAGACGGACGGTGAGCCGGACATCGTCATTGTCGGTGTCCATGGCATGAATGATTATGCCAATGCGTTTCATATGGCAGCGCCCTATTGGGCCGAGCGCGGCGTGAAAACGTATGCTTATGATCAGCGCGGTTTTGGGCGCTCAGTCGGGCGCGGTGACTGGCCAGAAGAAGACTTGATGCGCGAAGATTTGCGTACTGCGGTTGCTTTGGTTCGGGCCGAGCACCCAGATGCAACGCTTGCGGTTGTAGGTATCTCCATGGGCGGGGCGATGGCGATGACGGCCTTTGGCTCAGATCGCCCACCAGAAGGCGTCGACCGCGTTGTCTTTAGTGGGCCAGGCTTACGCGGATGGGGCTCTATCCCCACTGTGCAGCGCGTGGCGCTTTGGACCAGCGTCCGGGTGCGGCCGGGCTGGGTCGTGCGCCCACCGCGTTTCGTAAAGATCGAGCCGAGCGACAATGTCGAGATGCTGCGGCGTCTCTGGGAAGATCCGCTCGGCATTCGCACCAATAAGATCGAACAGGTCCATGGCGTCGTCACGCTGATGGAGAATGCTCATCGCGCGGCGCCAAAGCTGCCAGGCGATGTGCCCATGCTGCTGACCTATGGCGCGAAGGATATTGTGATCCCAAAGCGCGGCGTGAAACGCACGGCGAAACGCCTGCCGGAGCACGTTCGAACCGCCTATTATCCGGATGGCTATCACATGCTGCTGCGTGACCTGCAGTCCGAGCTTGTGTTTGAAGACGTGCTGACCTTTTTGCGGGACCCGGATGCGCCTTTACCGAGCAATGTTGGCGAAGTCCCAGGGCGTATCCCAGACTGATTGTTGACGCGACGTTTGGAGGCGTTACACCGCCGCTTTGTTTCAAATGCAACGACGAGGCGCGGCGGCTCGATATGTTTGATCATCCTTCTTTCGACAATCACGAAGGCGTTCACTTTTTTAGCGATGAGGCGAGCGGCCTAAGAGCCGTAATTGCCATTCACTCGACCGCGCTCGGACCATCATCCGGCGGCACGCGGATGTGGGACTATAAAGATAGCGCTTCGATGGTGACCGATGCTCTGCGCCTCAGCCAGGGGATGAGCTATAAGAACGCAATGGCCTCCATCCCGCATGGCGGTGGCAAAGCGGTCATCTGGGGCAATTCCAAAACGGACAAAAGCGAAGCGCTGTTCCGGGCCTTTGGCCGCGCCGTCGACAGCCTACAGGGCAAATATTGGACCGCCGAAGATGTCGGTATCGACACCGCCGACATCGAAATCGCTGCCAAAGAAACGGGCTATGCGGCAGGTCTGACCACTGGCGCTGCTGCGAGTGGCGACCCATCGCCAATCACCGCGCTCGGCGTCTTTAAAGGCATCCAACAGACGGCGCTGCGGGCGTTTGGGAGCGATGATCTCAATGGCAAGACGGTTGCGGTTCAAGGCGTTGGCTCTGTCGGCGGTTATGCGTGCGAGCATCTCGCTGAAGCCGGCGCGAACTTGGTCATCACCGACATAGATCAAGAGGCGCTCGCCGACATTTCAAAGCGTACCGGCGCGAAAGTCGTTGATCCTGATGACATTTATGATGTCGACGCCGATGTGTTCTCTCCGAACGCGCTCGGCGCGATCATCAATGAAGACACGCTCAAAAGACTAAAAGTCAAAGTGATCGCAGGCGGTGCGAATAATCAGCTCGTCGTCCCGGCCATGGGCGAATTCGTGCGCCGCGCCGGGATCCTCTATGCGCCGGATTATGTCATCAATGGCGGCGGCATCATCAATGTGGCCGCGGAGATTTCAGGGTCTTATTCGCGCGCCTGGGTCGATGAGAAGCTCGACACATTGATCGATACGCTTGGCGATGTCTTGGATGATGCTTTAGAGGCCGGTCGCCCGACCAATGAAGTTGCCGACGAAATTGCCCGCGCGCGGATCGCGGCAGCGAAAGCCTAAGTTTCTTCGGTCACAGTTTCTGGCTGCGGGTCTTCTGCCGGTTCTGGGGCCGCTTCCACAGGCTCCGGCTCGGGCTCGGGCGCGGACACGCCTTTGCAGACAAAGGGGTCGGCTTCGACCGGGTTGCCATCGATCAAACGAACGGCGCGGGCATAGCCGCGCGCATTGCCAGCGGTGAGGGCGAAACTGCCCTCCAGCACGTTCACATTGCGCTGATAGAAGGGGAGGTACCCTGTCCAGCTTCGCCGAGCCAGCGTGGGGGCGAGTTCAAACCGTCCCGTTGAGGCGCGGCGCGCGCCTTCAAATCGGCCAGTGAGCGAGACGCGATTGATCTCTTTGGTGCCGACAAAGCTCACCGGAAAACGGCCGCGCGGCGCGATCAGCTTGAACGCCTCCCCAATCTTTTCGCCATTTCCCACGACGGGCGCCGACAGCGGATCATCGGACAGGAACACCCGCCACGCGAGGTGGAGGCCCTCATAAGTCGAAAGATCGGCGCTTTCGGTACACGTATCGATCTGCCACTCGCCATCCAGGCGGAACTTTTCATATTGCATCCAGCCGGTGACGACGGCGGTTGTCGCCGTGAAGGCCACGGACGCGTATTTGATGAATTCGAGCATGTGCAGGTCCCCTCAGACGGCAACGAGGCCGAGTCTAGCCGAAGCCGAGGGGGAGGTTAAGCCACGGACTAAAGCGCAGGCTGGATTGGACCATCCGCGCGGCCATGGACGAACTGATCGACATGATCATTGCCGCTATTGTCGATCATGCTGGCGGGGCCGCGCCAGATGATCTTGCCTTCGAACAGCATGGCGATTTCGTCAGCAATTTTGCGCGCACTTGCCATATCATGCGTGATCGAAATGGCCGCTGCGCCGAGCGCCTTGGTTTGCTCGACAATGAGATCATTGATCGCGTCAGCTGTGATCGGGTCGAGACCGGTGGTCGGCTCGTCGAAGAAGATCAGCTCCGGCTTGGAAACAATCGCGCGGGCAAGGCCGACGCGCTTTTGCATGCCGCCTGAAATCTCTGCTGGAGTGAGATCCGCGACATCCGAGCCGAGGCGCACCTGTTTCAGCGTTTCAATCGCGCGCTCTTTGGCATCTTTGCGTTTCATGCCGTCTGAATTGAGCAGGCGAAAGGCGATATTCTCCCAGACCGTAAGGCTGTCGAACAGAGCTGCCGATTGAAACAGCATGCCGATCCGCGCGCGCATCGCTTCGCGGGGTTTGCCCTGATTATGGGTGACATCATTGCCGTCAAAAATGATCTGCCCCTGGTTCGGGGTCATCAGACCGAGCGCGTTTTTCAGCATCACCGATTTGCCGGAGCCAGACCCGCCAAGCACGACTAGGGACTTGCCAGGGGCCACGTCGAGGTCGACGCCTTTTAGGACCTGTTTCGTCCCGAAAGATTTGTGCACATCTTTAAGCTCGAGAAGGGCGCCGCTGCTCATGATCCGAAATCCACCAGAACCGTTGAGATGAGATAGTTGAAGGCGAGGATCAACACCGCTGCACCAACCATAGCGAAGGTTGCGGCTCGGCCCACACCGGTCGCACCCGCGCTCGATTTGTCGCCGTGATAGCAGCCGAGAATGGCGATGACGCCGCCAAAGACGACCGCTTTGATCAAGCCGACGGTCACGTCCTGCCAGGTCAGAAAGTCGATCGTGTTGCGCAAATAAGTGGTCGAGTCGAAGCCAAGCCCGAACGTGCTAACCGCCCAGCCGCCCATCACACCAATCACGTCAGCGATGACAACCAGCATGGGCAGCGTCAAAATCC
>JBCBDI010000023.1:0-18274 GCA_038529885.1 Pseudomonadota bacterium | reverse complement strand
GTCGCGCACTTTATCATTGATGGCGTCATTGACGGCGAGATGGTTCGCAGCCGCTTTGGAGAGTATTTGGATGCGCTCGGCGAAGATGGCGGTCTGTCTCCGGATGCCATCGCTGATGCTTACTGGTTCGTACACAACCAGCCTCGCGCCGCCTGGACGCATGAAATGGATTTGCGCCCCTTCAAAGAGACCTGGTAGAGGCGCACGCAAAGGCGCAATTTAGAATTGACCCGTCTCGCGGCGCGCGTCACCTTGGCGCCTATGAGTGCTGCGCTTCAATCCCAGTCCCAGGAGACCCATCTGCATTTGCGGGGAGAGCTGCTGACGCCCTTACCGGAGGGCGCTTTGTGGTGGGAGCGTGAGCGCACACTGGTCGTCTCAGACCTGCACCTTGAGAAAGGCTCGAGCTTTGCCACCCGAGGGCAAATGCTACCGCCTTATGATACCAGCGCGACGCTCGCCATTGTCGAACAGCTTTGCGCGCAGCTTAAACCTGAGCGGGTGATCTCGCTCGGCGACAGCTTTCATGACCGCAAAGCTGAAACGCGCCTGTGTGAAGATGATGCGGCGCGCATCCTTGCGCTCACCGCGGCGCATGATTGGGTCTGGGTAGAAGGCAACCATGATCCAGATCCGCCGGCTCATCTCGGCGGACGCGCAGCCAAGGTTCTGCGCATGGGCGACATCATTTTTCGCCACGAACCGACCGGCGAATGCGGCGAGATTGCAGGCCACTTACACCCATGCGCGAAAGTCTTGAGCCGCGTGCGGGCGCTGCGCCGGCGCTGTTTCGTCACCGATGGTGAGCGCTTGATCATGCCTGCGCTGGGGGCTTTTACGGGCGGGCTTAATGTCCTTGATGAGGCTTATGCGCCGTGTTTTCCGAACGGGACCATGATGGTCTTCGCCATGTCAAAGGCAGCCGTGATCCCGATTGCCCGTCAACGCCTATTGCCAGATCAAAGACGTCCCGATCTCGGCCGCTGGCGTTTAAACACTCAGTCTAACCAGAAGAGGTAGCTTATGGACAATATCGATTTGGCGAAGCTTTGGGCAGACTATGGCGATGCGATCCTAGGGTTTGGCGCAAAAGCTGTCGGCGCGCTGATTGTTTTGATCATCGGGCTTCGGGTCGCAGGGTGGCTCGGGCGTTTGGTTCGCGCTGTTTCCATGAAGCAGGAGACGATTGACGACACGCTCGGCAATTTCTTCGGGTCCATGGTCCGATGGGCGGTCACAGCGGCGGTCTTTATCGCTGTCCTGCAAGTCTTCGGCGTTCCCGCGACCAGCTTTGTCGCCATCTTGGGCGCGCTGACTCTTGCCATTGGCCTTTCACTTCAGGGCGCGCTCGGCAATATCGCGTCTGGCGTCATGATTATGATCTTCCGTCCGTATAAACTTGGCGACTATGTCGAAGCGGCTGGCACGGCAGGCACCGTCAAAGACATCAACCTCTTCCAGACGGTGCTTGCGACCCCGGACAATGTCCAAATCATGGTCCCTAATAGCCAAGCCATTGACGGCGTCATCAAGAATTATAGCGGCTACACCACACGCCGCGTCGATATCACGTTCGGCATTGATTATGGCGACGATATTGATAAGGCGCTGAACATTATCGCGTCCATCGTTGACGCTGATAAGCGCATCATGCGCGATCCAGAGCCTTTCGCCAAAGTCGTCAATCTCGGCGACAGTTCCGTCGACATCGCCACTCGCAATTGGGTCGCTGCGGCAGACTATTGGGACGTCAAATTTGACCTCATTAAGCAGGTCAAAGAAGCGTTCGACCAACAGGGCATCTCGATCCCGTATCCGCACCAGGTCGAGATCGTCAAAAACGTCGCTTAAGCCGTGACCGATCAGGCCCTCGAAAACATTGGCGAAACCGCCGCAAAGACCGGCAAACTGCCCAAGACCAAGCGGCACATCTTGCTGCGGCTCTTGGGTATTAGCCTTTGGGGTTGGATCAAGCTGGCACTGCTCTGCATTCTCGTCGGCTTTTTGGTTATGGCGAGTGAGTTCGATCCAGCCTCTCCAGAGGTGAATATGGTCGGCGCGTTGCAGCGCTTCTTGGATTCCCTTGGAAGTCTTCTCGTTTGGGCCGCTCGCAATTTCTGGAAACCTGCACTCGCCGGCGCGACGATTGTCTTGCCGCTATGGCTGGTCTGGCGCCTTGCATCGCTGCCATTCCGCAAGTGAACGCCTCACTCTTGCCGCAACTGCCGGGCATTTGCGGGGAATGGGACATCTAAAAGCACTCGCTATCAGTCTCGGGTTTGTGTTCGCAGCACCGCATGCGCTCGCCTGTTCGTGCATGCCATTCGAGTCGGCTCAAGCACAGCTCGACAGCGCGGATCTCGTGTTTGAGGGACAAGTCATCAATGTCGCGCGCGAGAAAGACCAACGGTCTCTCTGGCAACGTTTAAAAGGTGAACCCGCCTCGCGCCGCCAGGTCACGACGTTCCAAGTCTATCAGAGCTTTAAAGGCGATCCCGGGACGACAATCGCGCTCACACATCTGGGCGCCGATCGTGGAGGGATTTGTGGCATCGATTTCAACCAAACCGAGCCCTTCGTCGTACTCGCTTATGAATCGTCCGACGGCACTTATAGCAGCTCTCTCTGCACCCAAGCTCAATTCAGCGTCGAAGCCTTTCGAGCGGCCGCGGAGGTTTCCGCTTCGGAATAGCTTCCCTCGCCGCGACATCGGATTACCCTCTGCATCACAAAAAGTCGAAGCGGGAGAGGCACCAGATGGACATTTCAAAACTCATGTATCGCGATGGCCTGATGGAAGGCGAGCGCATTCTGGTGACCGGTGGCGGCACCGGACTTGGCAAGGAAATGGCTGAAGGCTTTCTAAAACTCGGCGCGGAAGTCCATATTTGCGGACGCCGAGGCGGTGTTTGCGAAGAAACCGCTGAAGCCTTGATGAGCGCGCATGGTGGCAAGGTTGTGGCCCATGGCTGCGATATTCGTGTCGCCGAAGCAATTGACGACATGACCCAAGAGATCTGGACCAATCACGGCGCGCTGACCGGATTGGTCAATAATGCGGCTGGCAATTTCATCTCACGCACAGAAGATCTCTCTATTCGCGGCTTTGATGCAATCGCCAATATCGTGTTCCGCGGAACCTTCTACATGACCCACAATATCGGCAAGCGTTGGATTGATGCCGGCGACCGGGGCAATGTCACATCGATTCTAACGACATGGGTCTGGAATGGCGGACCTTTTGTTGTGCCCTCGGCGATGTCGAAATCCGCGGTCAATACGATGACGCAGTCGCTCGCCATCGAATGGGGGCGCTACGGGCTGCGCTTCAACGCGATTGCGCCGGGACCGTTCCCTACTGAAGGCATGACGAAGCGTCTCGCACCGCAAGCTGACAGTACGGAAGACATGAATCGCGATGGCAGCAATCCAATGGGCCGGATCGGTAAGATGCACGAGCTGGTCAATCTTGCCGTCTTCTTGATGGGACCAGGGGCTGAATATGTGAATGGCCAAACCATCGCGATTGATGGGGCCATGTACAATGCCACGGGCGGGAACTTCTCTGGGCTCGCGCAATGGGGCGATGAGGAATGGCAAGCCGCGCGGTCCGCCATCGAAGCGACAAATGCCAAGGATAAGGCGAAGCGGACGGTCTAAAACCCTGCTGCTACAAATCTCCGCGGCTTTAAGGCCCCATTAGCCGTTCGTGTTCTAGGGTGTCGTCTTCTAAGGAGACGACCATGGCTGCGAAGCGTAAACGCGACCTACATGAAACCGGTGACGACAAGATGAAAATGGCGGCGCTAAAGCATGTTAAGGCAATCAAAAAAGATGAGCCAGTACAAGCGGTTCCGTCCCCAGCCAAAGCCCTCCAGGACCAATTGGAGTCGCACTATCAGCCGCTCCACCAAAGAATGTCAGTCATTCTGGTCTCCCTGCTGGTTGCCTTCGCCTTTGTCGGCGGATGGGTTGGCGGCGCTGGCGGTATCGGCGCGATCTAAACCCCCTCTAGATCTTGGCATGTTTCCCGCTATTAAAAGCGCGGACCGTTCTCGGAGTATCAAAAATGACCATTCGCAAAGCCGTGCTACCTGTTGCAGGATTTGGAACACGGGTTTTGCCCGCTACTAAGGCGATCCCGAAAGAGCTTCTTCCGGTCGTTGATCGCCCAGCGTTACAATACGTCGTTGATGAGGCGATTGAAGCGGGAATTGAGCACATCGTATTCGTGACGGGACGCGGCAAGAGCGCGATCGAAGACTATTTCGATCTCGCCTTCGAGCTGGAAACCAATCTCCGCTCGAAAGCCAGCAAAGCTGACATTCTGGCCGAGGTCGAGAAAACCCGTCTTCCTGCAGGCGGGGCAAGTTTCACACGTCAGCAAGAGGCGTTGGGTCTTGGGCATGCGATTTGGTGCGCGCGAGACATTGTCGGCAATGAGCCCTTCGCCATTCTGCTTCCAGACGTCATCGTTAAAGCGGAAAAGTCATGCCTCGCTCAAATGGTTGACGCTTACAAACAAACTGGCGGCAACATTATCGCTGTCGATCCCGTGCCTGAAGAGCGCGTATCGTCATACGGCGTGATTGCGCCCAAAGGGGAGCGCGATGGCCGTCTGATTGAAATGAGCGCCATGGTCGAAAAACCGCCGCGTGAAGAGGCCCCCTCAAATCTTGCCATTACCGGTCGCTACATTCTGCAACCAGAGATCTTTGGGCTCCTTGAAGACCAAGGCGCGGGCGCTGGCGGTGAGATCCAGTTGACCGATTCCATGGCCCGCTTGATGCAGCAGCAAAGCTTCTTTGCGTATGAATTTGAAGGCGCTCCATATGATTGCGGCTCCAAGCTCGGCTACTTCGAAGCGGTGCTCGCGCATGCCTTAGACCATCCTGAAATCGCGGCTGGCGCGCGGGAATTGATCAGCAAACTCTAAGTTGACCAAGATGTCTGGCCCGGTATAGCCCGGGTCCATGAAGGTAAAGCTGCCCACCTCAAAGGACGTGGTCGCCGCCAGAAAGCGGATCCGAGATCATGTCGAAATGACGCCGGTCTTCCGGTCTTCTGTTTTGGACGATATCGCGGGCGCGAAACTCCTGATCAAAGCAGAGTGTTTGCAAGGCACTGGCAGTTTTAAGCTGCGCGGTGCGACGAACCGATTGCTGCAAATCCCGAAAAAGAAACGCGAAAACGGTGTGGTCGCCTTTTCGTCGGGCAATCATGCGCAAGGCGTCGCCCGCGCGGCGCGGCGTCTTGGAATGCCGGCCCTGATCGTGATGCCCTCTGATGCGCCCGATGTGAAAACAGAAGGTGTCACCAATGATGGCGCTGAAGTGCGCCTCTATGATCGCGAGACCGAAAATCGCGAAGAAATCGCGGCAGAGATTGCGAAAGAGCGCGGCGCGGTTTTGGTGCCAAGTTTCGATGATCCGATGATCATTGCCGGGCAGGGGACGGTCGGTCTTGAAATCGCTGACCAAGCAAAGGACCATGACGAAACCTTAGATCATTTGGTGTGCTGTACGGGCGGAGGCGGTCTCATCAGCGGGATCGCGCTCGGATTGGAAAAAGCCAGTCCCGAAACCAAGATCTGGACCGCAGAACCGGAAGGCCATGACGATTGGAGAAGATCGCTTGAAGCCGGCAGCATTCAAACCAATGAGCCAGGTGTGCGCTCCGTCTGTGATGCCATTCTGACCCCTAAACCGGGAGACCTGACCTGGGCGATTGGGCAATCTCGATTGGCGGGCGGTTGCGCCGTCACTGACCAACATGCCTATGAAGCGATGCGCATCGCGTTCCGACAATTGCGGATCGTCGTCGAACCGGGCGGCGCAGTGGCATTGGCGTCAGCTCTGTTCCGTTTGCCGGATGAGGCAAAGGGTAAAACAGTCGGCGTCATCCTAACCGGCGGCAATGTAGACGCGAAACTCTTCGCAAAAGTGCTCGACCGAACCGTCTAGCTTTCTTTCATGAGACGCGCTTTTTGGCGTTGCCAATCGCGCTTGGCAGAAGTCTCGCGCTTGTCATGCGCCTTTTTACCGGTGGCAATGCCGATCAAGAGTTTCGCGAGCCCGCGTTCGTTAAAATAGAGCTTTAGCGGCACAATTGTCCGACCCGCGCGTTCGACGGCTTGCGAGAGCTTCGAACGCTCTCTTTTAGAGACCAAAAGCTTCCGTTTGCGACGCGGCGCGTGATTGAAGCGATTGGCGCCGTCATAAGTCGGAATATCGGAATTGATCAGCCACAATTCACCCTCTTCGATCGAAGCATAACTCTCTGCGATATTCGCTTTGCCGTTGCGGAGCGATTTCACTTCGCTGCCAGTCAGCATGATGCCTGCTTCGAGCGTGTCCTCGACGGCGTAATCGAAGCGGGAACGACGATTCTCAGCAACGAGCCCATCGCTGCGCCCTTTTGTTTGAGACTTCTTCGCCATCGTGCTTATCCAAGTCCAGCCTGTGCTAGGGCGGTGTCTATGGCTTGCCGAGTCTCTGCCGAGGGTTTGACGATGGGTAGCCGCACGTCATCGCTGCAAACGCCCATTTTCGCGAGCACGTATTTGGCCGGCCCCGGTGACGGTGCGAAGAACATCGCGCGATGGACATGGATCAAACGCCGATCGATTTCCCGCGCTGTCTTAAGGTCACCCGCATCGAACGCTGCATGCATTTCAGCACAAAGCTCAGGCGCAACATTAGCGGTCACCGAGATACATCCTGTTCCGCCCATGGCGCGGTGGCCAAGGCTTGAAGGATCCTCACCTGAGAGCTGCGTGAACTGCTCACCCGCTGCTAGAGCCGCATGCAGGGAGACCCGTCCGAGATCATTGCTCGCATCTTTGATGCCAACAATATTGGGGAGTTTAGCAAGCTCACCCACGGTCTCAGGCAGCAAATCACAAGCGGTTCGGCTCGGGACATTGTAAAGGATAATCGGCATGGAAACCGCCGCATCAATCGCCTTAAAATGCGCCGCCAATCCTGCCTGATCCGGCTTATTATAATAGGGGCAAATGACGAGCGCAGCGTCCGCACCGGCCGTTTTGGCGTGCTCGATCAGTTCAATCGCTTCACTGGTCGAATTTGACCCAGCCCCAGCAATAACAGGCACGCGGCCTGCCGCGACCTCAATGCAAAGCTCGACGACTTGCTTATGTTCATCATGAGAGAGCGTCGCGGATTCGCCCGTGGTTCCACAAGGAACCAGAGCCGCCGATCCTCCTGCGATCTGACGCTCAATCAGGTCGGAAAAGGCATCGCGATCAATGGCCCCGTTCTTGAATGGGGTAATTAACGCTGGAATTGAACCATGAAACATTCGTCAGATACACACTTTTGGTTTTGACCCCGACCCGAAAAGGTCAGAGTTTGGTCATATACGGCCTATAAACCGGAATCAGAATGTATCAACGGCGAGAATGATAGGGACACTGTCTTAGTCTATGCGAAATCGGCTCTACTCTCTGCTCTTGTTAACTTTGGTCACTGGAATGACCACAAGTCTGGCCAGTGTGGCGCAATCTGCGACCGCACCGAGCCTCAAACCACAATTGGTGGCGGCCTCTGATGTAATCGCCTCTCGCGATGCCGCGTTGCTGCGCGATGGCTTGCAAGCGGTCGACCGTGCTGACTGGTTCGAAGTCCGCCAAGCCGAATCGCAGATTCGCGATACCACCGCTCGAGACATCCTCACTTGGTACCGCGCCCGCCGCGATTGGCGCATGTCCTTTGATGAAATGGACCGGGCGCTCACTCGCCTGGGCGGATGGCCTGAAACCGCAGAGATCCGCGCCCGTACAGAAGAAGTCATGGCATTGTCGACTCTGGACGCTCGTGCACGTGTGGCGTGGTTCGAGAACCATGGCGGCGCCAAAAGCGGACCAGGACACATCGTTTACGCGAAAGCGCTCGACGCCTTGGGGCGCGATGACGAAGCGATGGTCGAAGTCCGCAAAGCCTGGCACGGACGCACGCTCCCCAAAGAAGTGAGCCAGAAGACCTACTCGAAATATAAAAACAAACTGACCCAAGCAGATCATCGCAAGCGCGTCGATTTCCTGCTTTGGACCCGCCAAACCACGGCAGCCGGACGGATGAAGTCGCTGCTGACCCCGGATTGGCAGGCGCTGCTTGATGCGCGCTCTAAGCTGATCCGCCGTGCCCGCGGTGTTGATAGCGCGGTCGATGCTGTGTCACGAGACCTGCAAGATCATCCCGGCCTGATGTTCGATCGCGCAGAATGGCGTCGCCGCGCTCGCATGACAGATCGTGTCGTGCCGCTTTTGCGTGAGATTAATGGTGCGGATGTCCCAGCTGCTGGTCGTGGACGGCTCTGGAAAGCGCGTCATCCTCAAGTGCGGGTGGCCTTGAAAAATGGCGATTGGCGCCTGGCTTACGAACTCGCCGCCCCGCATGGCATGACCAGCGGGCGGGATTTCGCCGAAGCTGAATGGACGGCCGGATGGATCGCATTGCGCCACCTGGATGATCCAGCCCGAGGTCTAAAACACTTCGAAGCGCTGGAAACAGGCGTCTCGACACCGATTAGCCTCTCGCGTGCGCATTATTGGATGGGCCGCGCGCATGAAGCACTGGACAATGAGGCTGAGGCGCAAACCGCTTATGCGAAGGCAGCCGAGTATCGGTTCTCTTATTACGGTCAACTCGCAGCCGAAAAAGTCATGCAGAGCACAATCGATCTTCAAGCTTCGCAAGAGCTGACAGAAGAGGACCGCGAGAATTTCCAAAGCCGGTCTCTAGTGCGCGCCATGCGCCTCTTTGCCGAGAATGGCTGGGATGCCGCGTTCAGAAAGTTCGCCTATCACTTGGATGATCAGCTGACCCGACCTCAGGACTTCGAATTGCTTGCCGAGATTGGCCGCGAATACCACTATGCAGATATCGGTGTACGCGGTGCAAAAGCGGGTCTTGCCAAAGGCGTGGTCGCGCCAGATGCGGCTTATCCTTTGGTCGAATATCCACTCTTGAAAGAGCCTCAAGTCGAGCGCTCGCTTATGCTGGCTCTCTCTCGCCAAGAAAGTGAGATGAACCCCGCCGCAATCAGCCATGCAAACGCACGGGGCCTGATGCAGTTCATTCCGCGCACGGCGCAGCTTGAGGCCCGCCGCCAAGGCCTGCCATATCGCACAAGCTGGCTGACCGATGATCCAGGCTACAACATGACCCTGGGCGGCGCACACCTCGACACACTGTTGAACAAGTTTAATGGCAGCTACATCATGACGGCGGCTGCCTATAATGCGGGTGCCTCGCGACCGCAGCGCTGGATTGGTGAATATGGCGATCCGCGCGCTGGCGAGATCGATCCGGTCGATTGGGTTGAATTTATTCCATTCAGTGAAACACGGAATTACGTGCAACGCGTACTGGAGAATACGCAAGTTTATCGCAATCGTCTGAGCGGTGAACCGGTTGATATTCGCCTTTCGGAAGACCTGCAGCGCGGTGAGTTTTAACGGACGGTAAGGCAGCTTACCGTTGATACCAGCGACGGCTGGTATCCATGGCCCCGAGTTCCAATCGCCAAATGAAATATAAGTCCATGGACACCTGCCTGCGCAGGTGTCTGCGGGACATGGGTCGCGCCGTTAAGCCGTTGCTTTCTTGCGCTTGGCTGGAGCTTTCTTCTTCGGTGCCGCTTTGGCCTTCGGTTTCGCTTTTGCTTTTGCCTTAGGCTTGGCTTTTTTGACGCTCGCGCGGCGGTCTTCTTGGCGTTTGAACGTTTCAGCGAGAAACTTTCCCGTCCAACTGGCTTTCACCTTGGCGACATCCTCTGGGGTTCCGACGGCCACGATTTGTCCGCCGCCATCGCCGCCTTCAGGGCCGAGATCAATGATATGATCTGCGGTCTTGATGACATCCAGATTGTGCTCGATGACGAGGACCGTGTTGCCTGTGTCGACCAGTTCATGCAGCACTTCCAGCAGTTTTCGGACGTCTTCAAAGTGCAGACCCGTTGTTGGTTCATCCAAAATATAGAGCGTCTTGCCAGTGGCCCGTTTGGAGAGCTCTTTCGCAAGCTTCACGCGCTGCGCTTCGCCGCCGGATAGGGTCGTCGCCTGCTGACCGACTTTGATGTAAGACAGACCTACGCGGTTCAGCGTCTCCATCTTGGATTTGATCGCGGGAACCGCCGCAAAGAACTTCTCAGCCTCTTCCACGGTCATATCGAGCACGTCCGCAATCGATTTGCCCTTGTAGAGCACTTCAAGCGTTTCGCGATTATAGCGCTTCCCCTGGCACGTATCGCACGTGACATAGACGTCCGGCAGGAAGTGCATCTCAATCTTGATAACGCCATCGCCTTGGCAGGCCTCGCAGCGACCACCCTTCACGTTGAACGAGAAGCGTCCGGGTTTGTAGCCACGTTGTTTCGACTCCGGCAGGCCCGCGAACCAATCGCGAATAGGGCCGAATGCGCCGGTATAGGTGGCTGGATTAGATCTCGGCGTTCGCCCGATCGGGCTTTGGTCAATGTCGATCACCTTGTCGAGGTGGTGCAGTCCCTCAATCCCCTCATAAGGGGCAGGGGCCTTGCTCGCATTGTTCAGTTTGCGGGCCAGCGCCTTGTACAAGGTTTCAATGACAAGCGTGGATTTGCCACCTCCAGAAACCCCCGTAATCGCAGTGAACGTGCCCAATGGGAAGGTTGCATCGACGTTCTGCAGATTATTGCCGCTGGCCCCTTTAATGGTCAGGCTGCGTGCCTTTTTCTTGACCCGGCGCTTCTCGGGAATGGCAATCTCTTCGCGACCTGACAGATATGCGCCGGTGAGGGATTTCTCGTCGGCGATAACTTCATCTGCGGTGCCTTGGCTGACAATCTGTCCGCCATGAACGCCCGCACGCGGGCCCATATCAATGACATGGTCCGCGGTCAGGATCGCGTCTTCATCATGCTCTACGACAATGACGGAATTCCCGAGATCTCGCAGGCGCTTTAGAGTTTCCAGCAAGCGCTCATTGTCGCGCTGATGGAGACCGATACTGGGTTCATCCAAGACATAGAGAACACCCGTGAGACCAGACCCAATCTGACTGGCAAGACGAATGCGCTGACTTTCGCCGCCAGAAAGCGTTCCAGATGACCGCGACATGGAAAGATAATCCAACCCAACCGCGTTCAGGAAGATCAACCGGTCATTGATCTCTTTCAAGATACGTCCGGCAATCTCTTGCGATTGGGCTGAGAGCGTATCGTTGACCTTCTCAAACCACTCGCCGGCTTCCTTGATGGAAAAGCTCGCCGCATCTGAGATGTCCAAGCCCGCAATTCGAACCGCTAAGGCTTCAGGGCGCAAACGTTTGCCGAGACATGTCGGACACGCCGCTGCGGATTGGAACTTCGAAATCTCGTCCCGCGCCCACTGGCTCTCCGTTTCGCGGAAACGCCGGTCGAGATTGGGAATAACGCCTTCAAATGTCTTGGTGACCTCATAACGGCGCAAACCATCATCATAGACAAAGTCGATTTCTTCATCTCCGGTGCCGTTGAGAATGACATTGTGCACTTTTTCCGGAAGCTTGTTCCAAGGCGTTTGGAGGTCAAACTCGTAGTGATCCGCCAGCGCCTGTAGCGTTTGGGTCTGGTACGGGGAAGCCTGTTTGGCCCAAGGCGCAATCGCGCCTTTCATGAGCGTTAGGTCTTTGTCCGGCACCACAAGACCCGGATCAATCTTAAGCTGCTGACCGAGGCCATCACAGGTCGGGCAGGCGCCAAAAGGATTGTTGAAAGAGAAGAGGCGCGGCTCGATTTCCGGAATCGTGAAGCCCGACTCCGGACAGGCGAAATTGGCACTGTAAGTGATGCGCTTTGGTTCGGTCTCGCCGTCTTCCAGATCTGCGTATTCAGCGATTGCGATACCATCGGCCAGGGGGAGGGCGGTTTCGAAACTTTCGGCGAGGCGTTGCTCCATACCTTCACGCACGACAATCCGGTCTACAACGACGTCAATGTCATGCTTGTATTTCTTATCAAGCGTGGGCGGCGTTTCGAGGTCATAGAACTCGCCATCGACTTTAACGCGCTGAAAGCCATTCTTCAGGAGTTCAGCAAACTCTTTGCGATACTCGCCTTTTCGGCCCCGGATCATTGGCGCCAACAGGTAGAGGCGCGTGCCTTCTGGCAGCGCCATGGTGCGATCGACCATCTGACTGATTGTTTGGCTTTCAATCGGAAGACCCGTCGCAGGAGAATAGGGGATCCCCACACGCGCCCATAAGAGGCGCATATAGTCATAGATCTCGGTGACCGTGCCGACCGTAGAGCGCGGGTTACGGCTCGTGGTCTTCTGCTCAATCGAAATGGCAGGAGAGAGCCCCTCAATACTCTCCACGTCTGGCTTTTGCATCAGTTCGAGGAATTGCCGGGCATAGGCGCTTAAGCTCTCGACATTGCGGCGCTGTCCCTCTGCATAGATTGTGTCAAACGCAAGCGATGACTTCCCCGAGCCGGATAGGCCCGTGACGACGACCAATTGATTGCGTGGAATATCAACGTCAACGCCCTTCAGATTGTGCTCTTTGGCACCTCGAACGCGAATGAATGGGGATTCTAGAGAGGACATGTAGCTAGCAACCTGATCGAGGATTCGTTTTCAAGACGTGATGTGTGTCGCGAGTCCATTTTGGCGACAAGAACGTATTAAGAACATTGGGGATGACGTGTAAACTCAACATCATTGTCACAGTCAGCACCAGATCCTCGCCCGATCTGCTGTCAGAAACTGACAAGAACAATTGCAGAACATATTCTTGATCCCGCGATCCTTTGTGGATATATGAAGAAGCCGCGCGACATAGGCGATTCGAGCCTGTAGAGCGCTGGTTTGGAATCGGAAGCCTAGAACGGAGAACGGAAAATGGCAGGATCAGTGAACAAAGTTATTCTCGTCGGCAATGTCGGCCAGGACCCAGAAGTGAGACAGTTTCAGAACGGCGGACAAGTCTGTTCCTTCTCACTCGCCACCTCAGAGAATTGGAAAGATCGCAATACGGGCGAGCGCCGCGAAAAGACCGAATGGCATCGCATTTCAGTTTTCAGCGAAGGCCTGATCCGGGTCGTTCAGAACTATGTGAAAAAAGGCTCGAAGCTGTACATTGAAGGCCAACTCGAAACCCGCAAGTGGCAAGACCAAAATGGCCAAGACCGGTATTCCACCGAGGTGGTCTTGCGCGGCTATAATTCGAACCTGACCATGCTCGATAGCCGCAATGGTGGCGGAGGCGGCAGCTATGCTCAAGACTCCGTAGCTTATGGCAATCAAGGCCAAGGCGGCGGCCCGCGCCAAATGGAAGGTCCTGCGCAAGATTTCAGCCAGGATTTTGACGACGAGATCCCATTCTAGGATCTCAGATCAGGCGGGCGTGAAGTTCTCAACCCAGTTTGAGATCTTACGCCTCGCGGGCTCAATTGAATCTCAGTGATAACCCATTGAATAAATTGCTCATTTCAGAGCCTTGAGGTCCTGCACGAGAAGTCCCTGAGACGTGCGTTCCGGATTTGTAACTCTTGCGCCTTCCTGCTAGTCTTTTCCTCAATAAAGACGGGCGATTCGGCGCGCGTTTTGGCAAGATGAGGTCGATCCAAATTGAGCGACGAAACAACACCGCCAGAAGATCCTGAAATGCCACCTATGGGCGGCGATGACGGCATCGATCCCGTCAGCATCGAGACTGAGCTAAAACGCTCTTATCTCGACTATGCGATGAGCGTGATCGTCAGCCGTGCCTTGCCGGATGTGCGCGATGGTTTGAAGCCGGTCCACCGCCGCATTCTCTATGCGATGCAGGTCAATGGGAACACGCCCGACAAGCCGTACAAGAAGTCTGCAAACATTGTCGGGGCCGTGATGGGTAATTTCCACCCGCATGGCGACAGCGCGATCTATGATGCCTTGGTGCGGATGGCGCAGCCGTTTTCCATGAGCCTGCCTCTGGTCGATGGCCAGGGGAATTTCGGGTCCATCGACAATGATCCACCGGCGGCGATGCGTTATACGGAATCGCGGATGGAGAAGGCGGCGCAATACCTGCTCGCCGACATCGACAAAGACACAGTCGACTTCCAAGACAATTATGACGGCTCGCAGCAAGAGCCGATGGTGCTACCAGCGCAATACCCTAACCTCCTGGTCAATGGCGCAGGTGGGATCGCGGTGGGTATGGCGACCAATATTCCACCCCACAATCTGGGCGAAGTCGTCGATGCCACGCTGGCGATGATCGACAATCCAGCGATTGATGATGAAGAGCTGCTCGAAATCATTCCAGGGCCAGACTTCCCGACCGGCGGGCTCATTCTTGGTCATGCGGGTGCGCGCAAAGCGCTGTTGGAAGGCCGCGGTTCGATCATCATGCAGGCGCGTTCTGAGATCGAAGAGATGCGCAACGGCAAACAAGCCATCATCGTCACTGAGATCCCTTACCAAGTGAACAAAGCGTCTCTGGTGGAGAAGATCGCTGGTATGGTTCGCGATAAGCGGATTGAGGGCATTTCGGATCTGCGCGACGAGTCAGACCGTCATGGCATCCGTGTTGTGATCGAGGTCAAGAAAGACGCCAGCGCAGATGTGGTGCTCAACCAGCTGCATCGCTACTCACAGCTACGCACCAGCTTCCCAGCCAATATCCTGGCGCTGAACGGTGGACGCCCTGAGCAGCTCAATCTGCGCCAGATCCTTCAGGCCTTTATTCGCTTCCGCGAGGAAGTTGTCGCGCGTCGCACCAAGTTCGAGCTCAACAAAGCTCGAGACCGCGCCCACGTCTTGGTCGGCCTGGCGCTGGCTGTGGCGAATATTGATGAGATCATCGCGATTATCCGCCACGCCCCTGATCCCAACACGGCACGCGAGCGATTGCTAGATAAAGCCTGGCCAATCATGGACATGGGGCCGCTACTCGAGCTGGTGGCTGATCGTCGGACGCGTTGGGAAGGTGAAGACTCGATCTTCCTTTCCGACGAACAAGCGCGCGCCATCTTAGCCTTGCAGCTGTCTCGCCTAACCGGTTTGGGGCGCGATGAAATCGGCAATGAAGCCAAAGGGTTAGCTGAAAAAATCGCCGACTATTTGGATATTCTAAGATCGCGTCCGCGTGTGCTCGACATTATCCGGGGTGAGCTTGGCGAAGTCAGAGAGAAGTTTGCCGTTCCGCGCCGCTCAGAATTCACATTCGGCGGCGCCGATATGGATGACGAAGACCTGATCGAACGCGAAGATATGGTCGTGACGGTCACGCATGGCGGTTATGTCAAACGGACCCCACTTTCGACCTATCGAACCCAGCATCGCGGCGGAAAAGGCCGGTCTGGGATCTCTATGAAGGATGAGGATTTCGTCACACGCGTGTTCATGGCGAACACGCATACCGAGATCCTATTCTTCAGTTCAGAAGGCATGGTCTATAAAGAGAAAGTCTGGCGCCTCCCGATTGGCGGACCGCAATCTCGCGGAAAGGCGCTGGTCAATATCTTCCCGCTCTCGAACGATGAACGCATTGAAAGCGTGATGCCGCTGCCGGATGATGAAGAAAGCCGGAACCAGCTGGATGTCATGTTTGCGACACGCTCTGGCACCGTGCGCCGGAACAAGCTGTCAGACTTCATCCGGGTCAATCGCAACGGTAAGATTGCGATGAAATTGGACGAGGGCGATGGCATTGTCCGCGTCCGAATTTGTTCAGAAGATCAAGACGTTATGCTGACCACAGCCCTCGGTCAGTGTATCCGCTTCAAAGTCACAGATGTTCGTGTCTTTGCCGGACGAAACTCGACCGGGGTGCGCGGTATTCGCCTTGCCGACGGAGACCATGTCATCGCCATGGGCGTTCTGCGCCATATCGACGTCACCAGCGCGGAATCGCGAGCCTATTTGAAGCACGCGACCGCAATGCGCCGCGCAGCGAGCGGGGAAGATGAAGAACCCATCGATGCGATTGCCGATGATGATGGCGAGGACGGCGATGAGGAAGCGGCGCTGTCTGCCGAACGCATTGCCGAGCTTGGTGCAGCGGAGCAATTCATCCTGACCATCTCAGATGACGGTATGGGTAAACGTTCTTCAGCCTATGACTACCGCGTCACGGGGCGCGGGGGCAAAGGCCTTGTTGCGCACAATATTTGGGGCAGCAATAAGAAGACCGGCCATATCAAACAAATCGCGTCATCCTTTACGATTGATGATGATGATGAGGTCATGCTCGTCACTGATGCGGGTCAATTGATCCGCACGCCTGTCGACCAAATCCGCGTTGCTGGACGTGCCACTTCGGGGGTTTGGGTGCTCCGAACCAAGGAAGACGAACGCGTTGTCTCTGTCGCACGCCTTGCAGACAATGGCGAAGACGATACAGAAGAGTCCTAAGACGCCCGGATTTGTTCCGATTAGCTGACCGGGCGAGCGGAGGATCATGATGGAACGCGTTGGGCTGTATCCGGGCACATTCGACCCGGTGACCATGGGGCATTTGGATATTATCGGCCGAGCCATGAAGCTCGTGGATCGATTGATCATTGGAGTTGCGGTCAGCGAAGCCAAACGTCCGCTCTTCTCGCTCGAAGAACGCATTCAAATGATGCAAGAAGAGTGCGGCAAGCTCGAGGGGCCCGGTCGCGCCACAATCGACGTAAAGCCGTTCAACACGCTGCTTATGCATTTCGCTGAAGAGCAGGGCGTCAACGTTATTGTCCGCGGATTACGCGCCGTTTCAGACTTCGAATACGAGTTTCAGATGACCGCGATGAATGAGCAACTGAATCGCGAGATTGAAACTCTGTTTCTTATGGCCGATGTAAAACATCAGGCCGTGGCCTCGCGACTCGTCAAAGAGATTGCGCGTTTTGGTGGGAATATCACACCGTTCGTCACGCCTGGCGTAAAAGAGCGATTGCTGGAGAAGTATAAGAAATGACTCTGAGAACCCTGCTTAGCGGTTTGGCAGTGATGGGATTTGTGGCTTGTGCGGGGGCGCAGACTGAACAGGAAACACCAGTTTACACGATGGCGGACGTGGATGCGGCCCCAGAGAAGTGGCGAGCTGTGGATCCTGAAAACCTGGTCATCCTGGAGACGAGCAAAGGGCAGATCGTCGTTGAACTGCTTCCCGTTTCCGCACCAAATCATGTCGAGCATTTCAGGACCTATGTGCGCGCAGGGCTCTATGACGGCACAGAATTTCACCGGGTGATCAAAGGCTTCATGGCGCAAGGCGGTGATGTTGAACGCACCCATGGCGCAGACGCTATGCTCGAGCCGCTCGACGCAGAGTTTACATTCCGGCGGGATCCAAACGTGACGCCCATCGACACAATAGGCCCGGCAGATTCGGCCGATGGCGGGCTCTTAGACGGTTTCCCGATCACCACGCAGCCGGGCTTTCTGGCTGAGATGTCGTTTGATGGTTTGGTCGAAACCATCATTCCACACTGTCCAGGTGTGCTCTCTTCGGCGCGGACGGACGATATCAATTCCGCCAATGCGCAGTTCTTTTTGATCAGCGATAAGGCTCGACACCTCGATTACAAATACACTGCAAAAGGCCGTGCAATCCAAGGATTGGACGTGGTCAAAGCTATCAAGCTAGGCCCGACGCCGGATGGATATCCGATCGCCAATCCCGACGTGGTCCTATCGGCGAAGCTGGCGGCTGATATGCCGGAAGCAGACCGCGTGAAGGCCTTTGTGCAACGCACAGACACCCCGGAATGGCAACAAATCCTCGAAGAGGCAGATGCGGGGCGCAAGGATATTTGTACGCTTCCACCTGTGCCTGCTGTGGTGGAATAGGGGCATTCCCTGAGCGACCTCTCAGCCTTCGACTTTGATTTACCCGAAGAAAACATCGCGCTGCGTCCTGCTGATCCGCAAGATGCGGCGCGGCTTCTTGTTGTGCACTCGGATGGCCGCTTAGAAGACGCCCAAGTGATTGATTTGCCGCGCTATTTGAGCGCTGGGGATGTCATGGTGTTCAATGACACGCGCGTTATTCCTGCGGCGCTCAAAGGCGTGCGGGCGGCGCGAGACGCGCAAGGGAGTGATGTCAGTGTCGATGTGAACTTGGTGGAGCGGCTGTCGGTGACAGATTGGCTCGCCTTAGCGCGGCCCGGAAAGCGGCTGCGTGTAGGGGACACTATCGGGATAAGTGATGGCCTATCCGCGGCAATCAAAGACAAACGCGCAGACGGCGAGCTGGTGCTTTCGTTCAATCTCGCCGGTGAAACCCTAGACAAAGCGATCGATCAGCACGCCTTTGAG
>JBCBDI010000022.1:0-18396 GCA_038529885.1 Pseudomonadota bacterium | reverse complement strand
CAATATCGGCTCAGCGGACCGCGTCAAAGAAGTTGTCTCGGCCGCACGCAACAACGGTTGCTCTATTCGGATTGGCGTAAATGGCGGCTCTCTAGAGAAGCATTTGCTCGAAAAATATGGCGAGCCGTGCCCTGATGCGATGGTCGAGAGCGCGCTCGATCACGCCCGAATTCTCGATGATCTCGGCTTTCATGATTATAAAATTTCTGTGAAAGCCTCCGACATGTTCCTCGCCGTGGCGGCTTATCAGCAGCTCGCCGAAGCAACGGATGCGCCTTTGCATCTTGGCATTACCGAAGCCGGTGGACGCCGGATCGGGACGGTAAAGTCATCAATCGGCATGGGTAACCTGCTCTGGATGGGGATTGGTGACACAATCCGGGTCTCGCTCTCAGACGATCCGGTGGAAGAGGTCAAAGTCGGCTTTGATATGCTGAAATCCCTGGGCCTGCGGACGCGGGGCGTGAACATCATCTCCTGTCCAAGCTGTTCGCGCCAAGGCTTCGATGTCATCGCCACCGTGCAAACTCTGGAAGAGCGTCTCGCCCATATCGCAGAGCCGATCACGCTCTCGATCATTGGCTGCGTGGTCAACGGGCCAGGCGAAGCGGCGATGACGGATCTCGGTTTTACCGGCGGCGGCAAAGAAAGCGGCATGATGTATGTGTCTGGCCGCCCGGACCACAAGCTCTCAAACGCCGATATGATCGAGCGCATTATCGAGCAAGTCGAAGCCAAAGCCGAACGGCTAAAAGCTCAGCGAGACGCCGAAACCATCGCTGCTGAATAGATTGATCTATCCGATCGGATCGCACACCGCGTCCGCGACCAGGCTCGCCGCGCGGTCATAGTCTTCCTGGCTCGGGGCCAGCCGCCGAAGCAAGGCAATGCCACGTCCATCGAGCGTTAGCGCGCCTTCGGCTGTATTTTCAGCCGGGCGGCGAATTTCAATCCCAGTAAAGGTGCTGTCTGGTCCAAGGTCAGCCACAAAGACATTGTCGGTCTGGTCGTCAAAGATCGAAAGCGATCCATAGCCGTCCCAAGTCGGTGCGGAAACAAAGACCGGGCCGGTCGTCGTGTCGAACCGGCAGATCGCATAGGCCAAATCTGGCGAGGGCCGAACGATTCTCTGGGTCTCGGGCGTCTGGCGCGGTGACGGCACCCAGGTATTCATCGGAATACCTTGGGTTTCAAAGGTCTGGTGCGCTTTGCCCATAATGAAGCCCGGAATGCCCGTGAGCACGAAATAGTGGCCCATGATGGCACTGAGGATGAAGGCGATGGCAGGGATGATCAGGCGCATTAGCTTGTCTCCCCGTCGCAGGACACGCGCTCAACACGCGGCGGGAAGAGCGTCGTTGTCGGCGCCTCTAAAAGCGCATCGCTCGGTTGGTAGAGCCGCAGCATCAAGTCGAACGCCCCGCCTGCTTGGCTCGAGACCCAAGGCGCTTCAGGATCGCTCGGCGCGGTCGGCGTGACCAGGAAATTCCAAGCGCCGCCGCCATATAAGGCGTCCGCGGCCGTTTGGTCATAAGATAGCCGCTGATCGATATTCTTCGGCAGATAATTCTCACCATCATACAGCGTGATCGACCACCACTCGGCCGGATACGTGTCGCCGCTGACCCGATAGGTGCACGCTTCTGAGAGACGCTCGCCAGCATCATCTTCGGTTTTGATGAAATAGACCGCTTCCTCTTTGCGCAGGCCCATCAGGCCATTTCGCGCGACCCGGGCCCGCACATAGGGGTTGGCATTTTCAGAGCCGATCGACCAATCGCTGCGCCACCCATCAATATCAATGGCGTTGCCGATCGTCGGGCCACCTGAGATCAGCCCGCCAAACCAAAGCGCTGTGAGTGCGCCGAGATTGGCTCCAAAAATAAGCGCGACGATGAGCCGAATAAGGATTTGCATAAGGCCTTATAGCCAAGATCGCGGAAGCGTGAAGATCATTTCCCCATTGTATCCTTGCCGTTTACCGATGTGCCCCGTATTCGGGTTTATGGTCGACGGAGGCGCTTTTATGATCTTGCAGGGACTGAAATGGATCTTTCGTTTGATCTTGGCGGGGATGACGATTGCCTTGATGTCGTCCTGCACGATGCTCGGTCTGAACTATGCGAGCTTGAACACGGACAATAAGCCCGCCCCGACCCCTACCCTGACGCTGCCTTTTGATGATGTCGAAACCCGCGCCACGCTTGAGAATGAACTTTATGGACCTTGGCCGGGCAATCTGCCTGTCTCCGTCGGCGAAGCTCGGATTGTTGACGACGCCTATCTGAATGGGCGCGGCACGCTCGAAGAAGTGATGCTGACCATTGGTGAAGGCGATGGCGCGCGCACCTTTCCCGTCGTGATTGCCTATCCAAATGAAGCCAAAGACGCCCCTGTGCCGCTCATCATTAGCCAGACCTTTTCAGGAAACTGTTCTGTCTTCCCGAATGATCCGGTGACCCAGTTCGGCGGCGAGATCTGCGAAGGCTCGGAAATGAATGGCGTGTTCGGTTTTCTCGCCACCAATATATTCGGCACTTACATCGCCTATGCGCCCATCGACCGGTATTTCGACGCTGGGCTCGCTTATGCGAGCTTTTCCGGCTGGAGCTTTGTTCCCGACACGAACGGATCGGCCCAGACCGTCATGGCGAAGCTTGGCCCGGGTCCGCAACCGACCAGCGCTTTGATGTCTTGGGCCTATGGCTACCACGCAGCCGCCACCGTTTTCGGGCAAGATCCGCGCATTCAAGCTGAGGCCATCACCGCCCTTGGTCATTCGCGCTATGGAAAAGCCGCTTTGATCGCGTCCGGTTGGTCTGACCAAATTGCAGCCGCGCTCGCCCACCAGTCTGGATTTGGCGGCAGCTCGTCGTCTCGCTCGACCACCGGCGAAACCCTTGTCCGAATGGCGAAATCCTATCCGCACTGGTTGCGGCCTGAGCTTGGTGCAGAGCTGGAAGAGGGCTTCATCCTGACGCTCGATCAGCACTATTTGCTGGCACTCTCAGCCCCTAAACCCATTTTCCTCGGCAACGGGCGCAGGGATGTCTGGTCTGATCCAAATTCGTCCTTCGTTTTAGCCCGCGCGGCGGACACGATCTACGAATCGCGCGGCGTTGGCGGCCTTGGCGACACAGAAAATATGCAAGTGTTCGATCCTGGTGCCGAGATCAGCTACTGGCTCCGCGCCGGGGGCCATAGCGTCGTTTCGGAGGATATCGATGCCTTTACCGCCTTCATGAACGCGCATTTCGGCGCAGCGGCTCGAGACGAAATGACTTTGCAATCTGAGCAATGACGCCTAGCCTGCCCGCATAAACTCAACAGCGGGAGGCAATTATGGAAATGGAAGCACCTGATTTTAATGCGCTAATTCAATCGCTCTTGGATGGCCAAGTGGCGGATATGAAGGCGTTCCTGACACCGGTTCTACTTCTGGTGTGCTGGACCTTGATCCTTTGGCTTTGGATGTACGCCACACGGATCCCAGCCATGCAGAAGGCCAATCTTGACCCAGATACGGCGCGCCACCCCGGCACTTATGGCGACGATTTCCCAGCCAGCGTGCGCTCGGTCGCCGACAATTATAACCACCTGCATGAGCAGCCGACGATCTTTTACGCTCTGATGATTTTTGCAGGCCTGACCGGTGGCAGCTCAGCTCTGATGATGAATCTCGGCTTTGCTTATGTCGGCCTGCGCGTCTTGCACTCTTTCGTTCAGATCTTATCGCCGAAGGTGATGCTGCGCTTCTTGATGTTTAGCCTCGGCACGTTCGTCCTGTTTGCAATGGCCATTCTCGAAGTCATTCGGGTCTTCCTGTAGGACGCATTCCGGTTTAGAGGCGGGACATGGCCACAATACCCCAGTCCCGCCTCGAACAAGTGATTGAGCGCTTTGACGAAGTCGAAGCCCGAATGGGCGCGACCACCGATAGCGATGAAATTGTTGCACTGTCGCGCGAGCATGCCGAACTCAAACCAGTGGTCGAAGCCGCGCGCGATCTGATCTCAATGCGTGAGGGGCTGGCAGACGCCGAAGCCATGGCCAAAGGCGATGACGCTGAAATGGCCGAACTCGCTCAGGAAGAGATCAACGACCTAAAATCGAAAATTCCTGACGCTGAAAACGAGATGCAGCTCCTATTGCTGCCGAAAGACGCCGACGACAAAGCCAATATCGTACTCGAAGTCCGCGCTGGAACCGGCGGCGATGAAGCCGCGCTCTTTGCCGGTGACCTCTTCCGTATGTACTCACGCTATGCGCAATTGCAGGGCTGGAAGATCGATCTCCAAAGCGCCTCTGAAGGCGATGTTGGCGGCTATAAGGAAATCATCGCCAATGTCGAAGGCGATGGCGTCTATGGGCGCCTAAAGTGGGAATCCGGGGTTCACCGCGTCCAGCGCGTGCCGGCAACTGAAACGCAAGGCCGGGTGCATACATCCGCCGCCTCAGTGGCCGTCCTGCCGGCGCCCGAAGACGTTCAAATCGAAATCCGCAATGAGGATATTCGCATCGACACCATGCGCGCCTCAGGCTCCGGCGGTCAGCACGTGAACACGACCGATTCCGCAGTACGCATCACCCACTTGCCGACCGGGATTGTCGCCACAAGTTCGGAAAAGTCACAGCACGTGAACCGTGATAAAGCGATGCAACAGCTCAAAATCCGGATCTACGAAAAAGAAAAACAAGAGCGCGACGCGGAACGCGCGGAAGCGCGGGCTTCTCAAGTTGGCTCTGGCGATCGTTCGGAAAAGATCCGAACCTATAACTACCCTGAAAACCGCGTCACGGATCACCGCATTGGGCTTACGCTTTACGCGCTCGATAAGATTATTGCCGGCGACAAGCTGGAAGACGTCGTCGGAGCGCTGATGACCGAGGACCAAGCTCGACGCCTCGCGGCCATGGAAGACGCGTGAGCCGTCAGAGCTATCGCGACTTAATTCAGGCCGGAGCCGACCAATTACGCCTAGCCGGGCTCGCCGATCCGGTCCGTGAAGCCCGACGGCTATTGCAGCTCACGACCGACTTCTCCGCGACGACGCTCATCTCCTGCGAGACAGACGAGGCTTGCCCAAATCACATTGAACGATTTACCGCACTCGTCGCGCGCCGTGCCGACCGGGTGCCGTTCGCACACCTCAAAGGTGAGGCTGAATTCTACGGTCTGACGCTAAAAAGTGATGCGCGCGCCCTCATTCCGAGAGCCGACACTGAAACCGTGGTCGATCTCGCACTGAACCGCATTCCCGAAGACGCAGACTGGACGATTGCCGACCTCGGCACCGGTACAGGCGCGCTCCTGGCAGCGCTTTTAACGCAGCGAACTCAAGTGCGAGGGACTGGCATAGAAGCAAGCGAAAGCGCCTACGAACTCGCCGGGGAGAATCTAAAGCACTTGGGGCTCGAGGACCGGGCTGATCTCTTCCTTGGATCTTGGGCGAATTGGTCAGGTTGGAAGGCGTGCGATCTTATCGTCTCTAACCCGCCCTATATTGAGCGCGCCGTTCTGGCCGCGCTGGAACCCGAAGTGCGGGACCATGACCCGGTCTCCGCGCTAGATGGCGGCCAAGACGGATTGGACGCTTATCGCGAGATCATCGCGCTCGGCGCAAAACATATGAGACCCGGGGCGCACCTGGTTTTAGAGATCGGCTTTGAACAAAAACAAGCCGTATCAGACCTGCTCAGCGCCGCAGCCTTTGCCAATGTGAGCCATCGAAAAGATCTGGGCGGAAATGACCGAGCCATCGCCGCGACAAAAACTTAGCAGAGCCCCCCTTGGCGAATCCAACTCGGCGCGCTAGGTAATCTGCAAGGCCAGTGACCAGGGGGCAACCTGTCCGGCCTTGAGTTAGCGCGACAGTTTAGGAAATAGCGAATTCGCGCGAATAAACCGTCCGACAATCGGACTTTTAAGATCAGGAATTGCCTATGGCTATGCAGCGCAAGCGCCGTCGCCGCTCGGGTGGGAATAATAATAACAATCCGAATCCAAACCGCCACTATGAGAGCAATGGGCCAGATGTGCGCATTCGTGGCTCCGCGCAGCAGATCCTGGATAAATATCTGCAATATGCGCGTGACGCCCAGACCTCTGGCGACCGCGTCAAAGCCGAAGCGCTGTTCCAGCATGCCGAGCATTATGCGCGCATCGTCGCTGAGTTCGAAAAGCAAAAAGAAGAAGCGCGCCTAGAACGCGAAGCACGCGAAGCGGCGAAAGCCGAAGAACGCGCCGCCCGCGACGCCGAACGCGCTGCGCAAGCTGAAGCTGATGGCGAAACGGTCAGCGACGAAAGCGCCGAAGCAGAAACGGGTTCCGATGGCGAAACGGCAGAGGCCAAACCGCGCCGCCGTGGACGCAAACCGCGTGAAGACGCCGAGGTCGAAACCGCTAATGCTGCAAATGGCGAAGCAACAGATACAGCCGAGCCTGTCGAAGCCTCAGCGGATGCTGAAGAGCAACCCAAACGTCGCCGCACTTACAATCGTAAGAAAGAGGCGCCTGTTGAATCCGTCGAAGAAGCCGATGGCGTTATGAAAACGCTGGCGCGCGGCTCAGATGAAGTGGTTGCAGAGGCCGAATAAGGTCTAAACCATGCTGGCATCCGTCGGCAGCCCGAAGAGGAGCCGACCCGTCAGCTCCCAAGTCGCTGGTGCCGTCACTATATGCTGCGTCATTGCATGCGCATCGCGGAAACGGCGCTGAAGGTCGCTGGCTTCAAACAATGCGGCGCCGCCCCCTAAATCATAAGTCGTCCGGCAGATATCAGCGCTGGTCCGAACCATATGCGTGCACGCCATACGCAAGGCAGCACGGCGCTCGACAGGAATATCGTCGCTGTTCTGAGCGATGTCCCATGTCAGTTCGATTTCATCATGCAAATAGGCCCGAGCGGCGCGAAACGCCGCTGTGAGCTTCGCCATTTCTGATTGGATCGTCGCCCGTTCACTGAGCGTCTTCGCCGAGCCCTGGTTTTTCTTGGCGCTCGCAAGATCTGCAAAAGCTTGAAGCGCGCCTTTAGCGTTTCCGAGCGCCGTTGCTGCAACGCCGAGGCTGAGAAGTCCGAATGCGGGGAATTTATACAGCGCCCCATCGATATGCGGTTTGTCGGCAACCAAACTCACCGAACGGCCCTTTGGAACGCGAATATTCTGCACTGCGATGTCGCCAGACCCGGTCCCTTTGAGGCCCATGACATGCCAGGTGTCTAAGAGCTCTGCCTCTTCTGCCGGGAAGACCATCATCCGCGCATCCGGGCGGCCACTCGGTAGCAATCGCAGCTCGCCATCATCAAAGATCATCGAGCCGCCGCAGAGCCAGGTACAATTGGCCGAGCCTGAGCCCCATTGCCAGCGTCCGCTGACGATGAAATCGTCGCCGTCCGCCACCGCTTTACCCATCGGCGCGAAGACACCGCCGGTAATGGTCATCGGGTCTTTGTAGACCTCTTTCGCCATGTCCGGTTCCATATAGGCCGCATTCAAAGCCGTGGTGGCACCAATCATCACGCACCAACCCGCGCTTGCATTGGCTTCTGCCACCGCCTCAACCGCGTCGACGACTTGGCGCGGTGTGCACTCTAAGCCGCCATAGGCTGCCGGGGTGATCATTCGAAACAATCCGCCTTGCGCGAGCTTTTGCGCCAGGTCGGACGGCAACCTGCGGACCTCTTCCATTTCAGCGGCCCGCTGGGACAATTCAGATTGCAGCGACAGCGCTGCTTCGAGAGTGGGATGTTTCGGCTCTATGGTCATGCTCTGAGTGTGCATGATCTTCCCCGCGCTGCCAATGCTCACCCCGCGACGATTGCCTAAATCGCCTCCGCCTCTATCTAGGGCTTAAACCCCGTAGGAGCGCGATTTATGACTTATATTCTCATCCATCACACCGGTTGTGGTTCATCCAAGAAAGGCTTGGCGCTGTTGCAGGAAAACGGCATCGAGCCAGACGTTCGCAAATACATGAACGCCACCGCGCGGCTGAGCGTTGAGGAACTGAAAGACATCGCGAAAAAAATGGGCGGCGTCTCACCGCGGGCCTTTTTGCGGGAGAAAGACGCGGTAAAGTTCGAACTCCCAGAGAGCGCGAGTGATGAAGAAGTCTTCGCGGCAATGGCGGATAATCCGCGCCTGATCCAGCGCCCAATCGGCATAAAGGGCGATAAAGCTGTGCTCGGTCGCCCGAATGAGAAGCTGCTTGAAATCGCCTAAGATCGGTAAAATTTCACCGATCGCCGACACCGCAATTCAACCAGGATCTGCCATAGTAAACCCCTGACCCAATTGTTTCAGGTGGATTTTATGCTGGCGCTTCAGCTTGTTGCATTCTTCTTTTTACTGCTGTCTGCGGCCTTCATGTATGGGCCGCAATTGGTGGTGTTCGGCCCACGCGCGCTGCCTGAGCTGATGCAAAATGGGCAAGCGCAATTCGTCGGCGGCTGCTTGGCCTCGGCTGTATTGACGGTGTTTCTGCTTCCGTATCTTGGCGGCGCATTTTCATCTGGCGGTTCTGCCGTCACTTTAGTCATGGCCGATATCTTCACGATGAGTTTCAGCCTGCACTAAATATTGGTGCCGCAAGAGGCTTGACCAAACCGCACTCGCGACCCTTTAAGGCGGCATGACAAAATCAAATCCCGGAAATTATTTCGAAGACTTTCAGATTGGTATAGAAATCCGCCATGCCACGCCTCTGACTGTGACCGTTGGCGATATCAGCCTCTACCGTGCGCTGACCGGGTCGCGGCACGCGCTCTATAGCGCTGCGACTTTCGCTGAAGCGAATGGCTATGACGGCTTGCCGATTGATCCCTTGCTCGCCTTTCATGTCGTCTTCGGAAAGACCGTGCCGGACATCTCACTCAACGCAGTCGCCAACCTTGGCTATGCCGACGGTAAATTTCCAACCGCAATCTATCCCGGCGACACGCTGACAGCCGTTTCAGAGGTGATTGGCCGCAAAGAAAATTCGAATGGCAAGACCGGCGTCGTCTATGTCCGAACCACGGGCTATAATCAGCGCGGCGACGTGGCGCTGTCTTATGTTCGCTGGGTCATGGTGCACAAAAAAGATCCGGCGACACCGGCACCAGAACCGGTCATTCCGGAGTTGCCCAAAGTCGTCGGAGCCAAAGCGCTTAACTATGATCGTGCCTATCGCGATTGGGATGATACGCTGGCTGGGTCTTCTTATCGCTATGACGCGTATGAGATTGGCGAGAAGATTAACCATGTCGACGGCATGACGGTTGAAGAAGCCGAGCATCAAATCGCAACACGCCTCTATCAGAACACCGCGAAAGTGCATTTTGACGCCCATGCGCAAAAGGATAGCCGCTTCGGAAAGCGCCTCATCTATGGCGGCGTGGTGATCTCGATCGCGCGGGCTTTGAGCTTTAATGGGCTCGCCAATGCGGCCGAAATCTTAGCAATCAATGGCGGCACCCATACTGGGCCGCTGTTTGCCGGCGACACCGTCTATGCTTGGAGCGAAGTGCTCGACAAAGCCGAGCTGTCTGACACAGTCGGGGCGCTTCGTTTGCGCCTTGTCGCTGTCAAAGACCAAGACCCAGGCGCGTTCGCACTGCGCGGTGAAGATGGCAAATATGCACCGGGTGTCTGTCTCGACTTTGACTATTGGGCCGCGATCCCCCGCTAAGCGCACCTACCGCGCCGCGCATCTGCGTCCTATATAGGTCGCCATGACTTTGCTCTCTGGCCTTCCGCTCGTCTCGATTGCGCTCGCTGTAATGATTTCAGCCTTCATTCGCTTGGTGCAGACTATGCAGCTGCGCCAACGGGTTGAGATTGGCCATACGGGCGTGCGCGAACTTGCTGAATTGTCCGGCGTGACCGACCCGCAAGACCTGCAAGACGTGTTCGGTCCGCCCGGCATGAACCGCATCTGGGCGCATGTCACACTGGCGACCATAGAAGCGAAACGTCGGCTCGCGGGCTATCTGATGAGCGAGCCCCGCCTGCATTGGTTCTCGATCGCAGCGGGATTGGGCGCATTTATTTTGAGCCATTGGATTGTGCAGCTTCTATTGATGATCGCGGCGATAATCCAAGCAGGCGCTTGGCTGAGCGCCACGCGCTTGCCAAAATAAAGCCTTTTAAACCGGCAAAACCAGGATTATGTCACGCCGCTGACGGCCAGGAACAGTCTCATGCGTATTTGGAAAATGAATGGAGCAGGCAACGCGTTCGCGATCTTTGACGCGCGCGAGCGTAAATTTGCGCCGTCTGAAGCGCAGCTCCGCGAAATCGCCGAGACGATGAAAGCCGATCAGATCATGGCGATCGAGAGCGACCTGCGGGCTGACGCCTTTTTGCGCTTCTGGAACGCCGATGGCGGCGAGGTCAAAGCCTGCGGAAATGGCACCCGCGCGGTGGCGCATCTTCTGCTCGAAGAATCCGGCCAAGACGAAGTCCGCATTCAAACCGAGGCCGACTTACTGAAAGGCGCGCGCGCTGAAAACGGCCTTGTCAGCGTCGATATGGGCTCCCCGCTGATGGGGTGGGAAGACATTCCCCTGTCGGAAAAAATGGATGTCCGCGGCGTTGATGTGAAGATCGGGCCGATGGATGACCCTTACCTCTACAAGCCTGCCGTTGTCAGCATGGGCAATCCGCATGCAGTCTTCTTTGTCGATGACGTAGACGCCTATGACATTCCCGCGATTGGGCCTCTGGTCGAATGGCACCCAACCTTCCCGGAAGGGACGAATGTTGGCTTTGCGCAAATCATTGATCGGCAGACCATTCGCTTGCGCGTTTGGGAACGCGGCGCTGGTTTAACGCAAGCGTGTGGTACTGGCGCGTGTGCCGCGCTCGTATGCGCCGCGCGGGCTGGAAAAACAGACCGCAAGGCCAAGCTCATTCTCGATGGCGGTGATCTCTTCATTCACTGGGACGAAGCCTCGGATCATGTGATCATGACCGGGCCAGTTGAACTCGAAGAAAGCTTCACAGTTTAGACCCGAGTAATGCGTGATTTAGGGCTCCAGCTTTTTAGGATCGGCGCGACAGCCCTCTCGATTGTGACCTTGATCATCCTGTGCCCGTTCGCAACTTTGGCGCAGGTGCTCCCGGGGTTTGCGCCGCTTGAAATGCTGATCAGTTTTTTGCCGCAAATCCTACTCGCGAGCACGATTGCTGCGGCGACGCTGATCTATCTCAACAAGCGCCTGCTTCTATTCGCTTTGCCGATCATTTTTATCACGGCGACGCCATTCATGTTCTTCTCGAAATATGAAGCCCCGTCTGGACCGCCTTGCGCGCCGGGCGAGTGTCTCACAGTGATAACCGCCAACATATACAACCTGCCCAATGCGATGCAGGACCTACAGGTCCTCGCTGAACGGGAAGATGCCGATATCGTCGCCATTAATGAAGCGGTCTCGGGCATGGATATGGACCGATATGAAGCGGTGTTTCCAGACTATGCCCATGGGAAACATGTGACGCGGGCGACCTCACGGTATCATACGGGCAATCCGCTCTCACTCCTGTCCAAGACGCCGTTTGCGTTTTCAGACCAAGTCTCGGGCCGCGAGACCGGCCGGCGGGCCTATATCATTGCTGACTTAGATGGCGCGTGGAGCAGGACCCGACTGATCGCCACCCACGCCATGACGCCTCTGTCGCAACCCGGGATCAGGGCCCGCAATGCGCTCCTACAAGACGCAAGCGCTGCGCTCGCTGACCAAGAGACCTTCATTCTGATGGGCGATTTCAATCTCACGCCTTGGAGCCCAACCTTTCGCAGACTGCCTGGCAAACGCGCCGGCGACCCGCGTCTGTCAAACACGTGGCCAACTTTTTTTCCGCCTCTCGGGCTCTCCATCGACCACATCATGTTCGGCGGCGACCTGGAATTGGTTGAGTTTAGAGTCCTGGAATCGGTCGGGTCAGACCACTATCCCGTGCTTGCGCGGTTTCGCAGGCCGGGTACGAATAGCGACTAAAAGTCTGATGCCGCCCAGAGGCCGAACCAAACCGATAGGCCCGCCAAAAGAGTGGCAAAGCCAATATTCAAAAGTTGCACAGGACCTGGGCCTGATTTCCAGCGCCGAAAGGCCGTGATCAGACCGCCCAGCACGGTTCCAGCGGCGGCCGGCATAAAGACGAGGATCATTACAAAGCCCCAGCCCATCGCGTCATAGGAGTTTGTCGCGAGTTTGTGGATCACCGGAATGGCCACCAAAGCCATCAATCCGGCGCAGATCCCAGCCCATGTGTAACGCCGGATCATCAGCGCCGCTGCGAGCGGCACCGCGAACGATATGAGCATCATGACACCAAGCATTGTCGTCTCCCTTTGTGTGAGTGAATATACGCTCACTAATGCGATAAGTCAATACCCCCTTGCTCTTACGGCCCAGCGACGCGATATGCGCCGTCATTGCTATGACCAAAACTGATCGCACCTCTCGGCCCTCGCAGGTCATCACGCTTGGCTGTCGCCTCAACAGCTATGAAAGCGAGGTCATGCGCGGCCATGCTGACAAGGCGGGTTTAGACGGCGCGATCATCGTCAACACGTGCGCGGTCACAGGCGAAGCGATGCGCAGCGCGCGGCAGACCATTCGCCGTGCGGCGAAAGACAATCCCGACGCCCCCATCATCGTCACAGGCTGCGCAGCGCAGATTGATGCCGAAATGTTTGCCAAGATGCCGGAAGTGACCCGCGTGATCGGCAATCATGAAAAAATGCAAGCCGAGACCTGGCAGCCGGTTGATCTGCTCGGGGGCACCGAGAAAGTCCGCGTGAATGACATCATGTCAGTCGAGGAAACAGCCGGCCACCTGATCGACGGCATGGAAGGCCGGGCTCGCGCCTATGTTCAAGTTCAAAATGGTTGTGACCATCGCTGCACTTTTTGCATCATTCCTTATGGCCGCGGGAACTCGCGATCTGTGCCCGCGGGCGATGTGGTGCGAATGATCCAGCGCCTGGTTGAGACCGGCCATTATGAGATCGTGCTAACCGGCGTTGATCTCACCTCCTGGGGCGCAGACCTGCCGGGAGAGCCGCAGCTCGGCAATCTGGTGCAGCGGATTTTGAAATTGGTGCCAGAGCTTCAACAGCTCCGCATCTCCTCGATTGACGCGATTGAAATGGACGAGGCTCTGTTCGAAACGATGAGCGATAAACGGGTCGCGCCCTTCATGCATCTTAGCTTGCAGCATGGCGACAATCTTATCTTGAAGCGCATGAAACGCCGTCACTCGCGCGAACAAGCCATCGAGCTTGCTCTGCGTTTGCGGGACTTGCGGCCTGACCTGGCGCTCGGCGCGGACATTATTGCAGGCTTTCCAACCGAGACAGAAGCGGCGTTTGAGAACTCGCTCCGCCTCATCGAAGAGTGCAACATCGCCTTCTTGCACGCCTTTCCCTATAGCCCGCGCCCCGGCACACCCGCAGCGAGGATGCCGCAACTGGAAAAGGCGGTGATTAGGGCGCGTGCAGCGCGGTTAAGGGCGGCCGGACAAGCCGCTTTGATTAACCACCTCAATGCCCATATTGGCAGGGAAACCAGCGTCCTCATCGAGCGTGACGCACAGGGGCGTTTACCAGATTTCACGCCTGTGCGTTTTGAGCATATCAGCGGAGAGGCTGGACGCCCGATCCGCGCCCGGATAATCGGGCATGACGATACACGATTGAAAGCCGAAGCTTTATGATTCTCTGGTTCGGAAAGAAAAAGAACAAAGACGAAGCCCTGCAAGCGGGCGCGGAGATGGAGTCGCCGGAGCTCTCTGCCGAAGAGCTCGCCGCCAAACAAGCGGCTGACGCTGAAGCGGCCCGCCTCGCCGAGGAAGAAGCGGCGCGAAAAGCCGAAGAGCAAGCCGAGATTGAGCGCAAAGTCGCCGAAGCCAATCGCGCTTGGGAAGAGCGCCAACAACGCGAAGCCGTCGAAGCCGAAGCCGAAGCTGCAAGGCTTGCCCAAGAAGCTGAAGAGCGCGAAGCCGCGCGCCTCAAAGCAGAGCAAGAGGCAGAAGAAGCCCGGCAGCGTGCTGAAGCAGATGCTGCCGCCGCAGAAGAAGCCGCCCGCGCACAAGCTGAAGCCGAGCGCATCGCTGCCGAGGCCGAAGCCGCGCGTGAAGCAGAAGCGGCCCGCCGCGCCCAAAAAGAAAAAGCCAAAGCCGAACTGGCCCTCTTGGCGCAGCGCCGCGCTGATGAAGAGCTCCGCCAAAAGCTGGCGGAAGAGCGCGCCAGGCGTGAGGCCGAACGCCAAGCCGCCATCGCCCGCGGCGAACCGGATCCTTATGCCGAAGTGGTTGAACCCGGCTTCTTCTCCAAGCTCTCCTCCGGGCTGGCAAAATCCTCGTCCAAAATGGGCGCTTCGATTTCCAGCCTGTTCACGCAGCGCAAGCTCGATGATGAAGCGCTGGAAGACTTAGAAGACATCCTCCTGACCTCTGATATGGGCGGCAAAGTCTCTGCCCGCATCGTCCAGAATCTCGCCAAGACGCGGATGGATAAGGACGTCACAGACGAAGAGATTAAAATCGCCCTCGCCGATGAGATCGAAGCGATCATGTCGCCGCGCGAAGAGATCGTCGATTTCTCAGATGGCTCCCGGCCCCGCGTCGTACTGTTTGTCGGCGTAAACGGCTCTGGTAAGACCACGACGATTGGCAAAATCGCGTCGAAACTCCAAGAACAGGGCGCCAAAGCCTTGCTGGTGGCGGGCGATACGTTCCGCGCCGCTGCAATCGAGCAACTCACGGTCTGGGGCGAGCGTGCAGGCATTCCAGTCCTCGCCAAAGAGCCGGGCGCAGATGCGGCGGGCTTGGTCTATGAGGCGATCGAGAAAGCTAAGGCCGAGGATCTTGATCTCGTCCTCGTCGATACAGCCGGGCGTTTGCAAAACAAAGCTGAATTGATGGCGGAGCTCGCAAAGATCGTCCGCGTCACCCGCAAGCTTGACCCGGACGCCCCACATGATGTGATCTTGGTGCTCGACGCCACTGTCGGCCAGAATGCGCTCAGCCAAGTCGAAGCTTTCCGCCACACCGCTGATGTGTCTGGCATCGTGATGACCAAGCTCGACGGCACCGCAAAAGGCGGCGTGCTTGTCGCCATCGCAGAAGCCCATGCTCTGCCGATCCATTTCGTTGGGGTCGGAGAGAAAGCCGAAGACTTGCAACCCTTCTCCGCCCGGGCCTATGCCCACGCGCTGGTCGGCCTGACCGATATGCCGGTTGAGGAGAACGAGCCCGCATGAGCGAGGCCAAAGACCTGCTACGCGCGCAAATGAAAGAGCTGCGCGATGAGCTCGCCGCGCGGGATCCAGATGCGGGCGAAACGCTGGCGGATAAGTTCCCCCTCAAATTGCTGGAGCGTTATGGCCCGACGGTGGCGGTTTATCTGCCAATTGGCAGCGAGATTGATCCGCGGCCATTGATGGGCAAGCTGATCAAAGCCGGCGCCAAACTGGCCCTGCCCTGCGTCCAAGACGATGGTAGCATGGTCTACCGGGCCTATGAGCGCGGCGACATGCTCGAAAAGCGTCCATTCGGCTTGCTCGAACCCAATCCCGAAGTGCCCGAAGTGCAGCCGACTTTGGTGCTCACACCGCTCTTGGCTTTTGACCGGTCCGGCAATCGATTGGGCTATGGCAAAGGCCATTATGACCGGGCCCTGACCCGCCTACGTGACCAAGGCCGCGTGTTTGTTTGCGGGCTCGCTTTCTTCGGCCAAGAGGTCGAAGACGTGCCAGCTGAACCCCATGATGTTCCGCTCGATTGGGTGATGACTGAGCGCGGCTCAATTCCGCTCTTCATGATGCGCGCCATGGCGGAAAATTCCCCCTCAGCCGAAGACTGATCCCCCAAGAGGCGAACTGGCAAGGCATTTGCTTCTCCTGACAGGCGAATTCTGACCGTGCCATTCTGGCGCGAAGAGGAGGGACCTTCGTCATGCAATGGAGCCTGTTCCTTTTGGCCGGTATCGCTTTGATCCTGGCACATGGATTAAAGCTTCCGCGCATGGGTCGCCGTGTGACCGCCATTTCAGCCTTTGTTGGCGGGCTTCTGCTCTCAGCCATCACAGTCAAAGCGATTGCAGGCGCAGCGGGCATCGGGCGGACGACCGACTTTGATCGCTACGTAAACGCCGCAGTGGCCGCCGCCACGCAGGACGATGCGCCATTGATCGTGTTCACGGGCGCCAGCTATTCGCGCAATGGCATTGACCCAGACCGGCTCACGCTCGCTTTGCGGGAACGTGGCTATCCGCACCGCGTGGTCTCGCTTTCAATCGAGGCCGCTTCCATCCTTGAGCGAGACGCGCACCTCCAGCAATTCATGAAGCTATCAGGACGCGTGCCGGATATTGTCTTTATCGAGGTGGCTAAAGACTTCGACGAACGCGCCGCCTACATGTTCGGAAATTCAAAGTTCAACACCCGCGCCATTGAGCAGTTTGATCTTGCCACCGCCGCCTGGACTGGCTTCGGGATCTTGGGCGGGGCCTGTCGTGGTCTGAAAGACTGCGCTTTGGATTCTGCCTATCTCGGCGCGCATAGTGCGCTTAATTTTTTGAATGTCGGGCTAATCTCAGGCGGCGAACGCAGTGACGCGATCGAAGCCGTCCCCGCCTATGACCCACAATCTGAACCGCGCCTCAGCGCCGAACCGGAGCTCGCACTGCAATCTAACCTCGCCGAGACCTATCAAGGTCCGCAATGGGCGCGCTCATTCCGTCTCCAGCAATTGCGGCGCTTGAAAACGGCGGGCGTGCGCGAAGTGGCGTATTATCAACCTCCCGCGCTCGATCCTGAGACCCGCGCCTATATGGATGGGCTGTGCGTCGGAGAGTTTGTCCAGAACACCTGTATCTCACCGAACGATCCGGCATTGATGCACGCTCTGAACGGGGATTACTGGTTCGATCCGAGCCATCTCCTCGACAGCGGCACCGCCATCTACAATGCCTGGCTGGTCGATCAAATCATTGCCTCCGACGTTTTGGAGGCGCCGCAATGATCTTTACCGATTCCATATTCTTCGTCTTTCTCGGCGCCGTGTTTGGGGCCTATTGGCTCTTACGGGCCAAAGAGAGCCGTCTATCGCTGCTCTTGCTCGCCAGCGCCGTGTTTTATGGCTGGTGGGATTGGCGCTTCTTAGGCTTGATTGGCTTTGTCATCCTGGTCAGCTGGGCCGTGGCTAAGTTTGCCGCGAGCCGTGCCCCGGGCGAAAAGTATCGCCGCTACGCGCTGATTGGCGGTATTTCGGTCAATCTCTCTGTCATCGCGGTCTTCAAATATTTCGGCTTCTTTGCCGATAGCGCCCGCACGATGCTCGCCACTGTGGGCGTTGACCCAGGTTGGACGGCGCTCAACATTCTTTTGCCGGTTGGGATCAGTTTCTACGTCTTCCAAGCGATCTCTTACATCATTGACGTTGCCCGCGGCGATCTTGCCCCGGAGCCGCGTCTGCGCCGCGTCGCGCTTTACATCGCCTTCTTCCCGCAACTGGTGGCAGGCCCGATTGTTCGCGCGGCGAGCTTCTTTCCGCAAATGGAGCGCACCAAGACCCTGAGCGGCGCGCTGTTCTTTGCGGGGCTTCGCGCCTTTGCGCTTGGCTTTGCGTACAAAGCCGGGATCGCCGACAATCTCGCTCAATTTGTCGATCCGGTCTTCGGCAACGCTCTGATTGATGGCGACACCGATCTCGCCCTCTGGTCGAACGCGGCTTTGATCGGTGCAACGCTCGCTTTTGCGGGCCTCATCTACTTCGATTTCGCCGGCTATTCCCTGATGGCGATCGGCGTGGCGCGCTGGTTCGGCTTCTACATCCCGAAGAATTTCGACTATCCTTATGCCAGTCCTTCCATCGACGATTTCTGGCGCCGCTGGCACATCTCTCTTTCGTCCTGGCTGCGCGATTATCTCTACATTCCGCTCGGCGGGAACCGTCAGGGCGAGCTCAAAACCTATCGTAACCTGATGGCGACCATGGTCCTTGGCGGACTGTGGCACGGCGCGGCTTGGACCTTTGTTGCCTGGGGCGCACTCCATGGCACGGCGCTCGCCCTCCATCGCGCACTCTTTAAAGGCAAGCTTGCTCTCCACTTTGCCCTTGGCCTCATCGCAACGCAGTTCTTTGTGCTTCTCACCTGGGTACCGTTTCGGGCCGAGAGCTTTGCCGACACGATGACCATTTGGTCGGCCTTTTTCGGCCTCCGCGACGGGGGAAGCGCGCAGCTTTCAGCCTGGGTCTGGATGGTCTTGCCGCTGATCGCGCTCGATGCCGCCTTAGGACGGGGTGCGCTGACCAAGCTTAAATCCATCCGCATCCTGCGTAATCCTGCGCCGTATTGGGGGGGAGTTGGTGTCCTCGCAGGCATTTTGCTCGCGCTTTATCCGTTGG
>JBCBDI010000021.1:2973-18419 GCA_038529885.1 Pseudomonadota bacterium | reverse complement strand
CTGACCCTGACCTGGCCAACCGTCGAACAATACCATCCTGACAGCTATGCCCTGGCGGTGCTGAGTGAGCTTTTGACCGATGGCAAAGAAGCACCCCTCAATGAAGTCTTGATCGATGAAGCGAAAGTCGCCGCTGGCTCAGTCGTTCTGAAAGATGTCCCCGCGCAGTGCACCGTCGCAGGCGTTCCAGCGAAGCAAGTCGGTGGCCCCTGCTGCGAACCTGCCCGCACCATGGATCAAGCGATCCCGGAAGACGTGGCTAAATAATCAAACTCGATTGCCTTTGACCTTGTTACAGCGCGCATGCGCGAGCTGCAGGTTGTCAGCTGCGTCTGTTCCGCCTTTGGATTTCGGCCAGATATGATCCAGCGTGGCGCGGTCTTTGGCCCAGATCCGTGCATGCGGGGCTTCAAATCGATTGCGCAGCATGGGGCCGCCGCAGAGCGCGCAGAGCCCGTTTTGAGCGCGCCAAAGACGCTCAAACTGATCCGTATTTGGCGCGCGATATGACTGGCTCATAGCCCGCTTGGCACGGGCCAACCTCGCCGCGCACAGGCTGCGAGCACAGTGTTTCTCAGCAAACAGGCAATGGTCATCGGCCCCACACCGCCAGGAACAGGGGTAATCGATCCCGCGCTGGTCAAACAGCTTTCATAATCCGCATCGCCGACAAGCTTGGTCTTGCCCTCGCCTTTCTCCGGCGCTGGAACGCGGTTGATGCCGACATCGATTACGCAAGCGCCCGGTTTCAACCAGTCGCCTTTGACCATTTCGGGCCGCCCAACCGCCGGGACGATAATATCCGCATCGCGGCAAAGCGCTGGTAGGTCTGCCGTGCGCGAATGCGCGATGGAGATGGTGCAATTCTCGGCCAGGAAGAGCATAGCCGCCGGCTTACCTACCAGGATGGAACGGCCAATCACCACGACATGCTTGCCTGAGAGATCCTCCCCCAGCGCGCGTTTGGCGAGGATCACGCAGCCGGTTGGCGTACACGGGCGCAAGCCCGGCTTGCCCAGCATAAGACGCCCAGCGCTTGCCTCGGTCAGCCCATCGACATCTTTTGCCGGATCAATTCGTTCGATCGCAGCGGCTTCGTCCAGCCCCTTCGGCAAAGGCAGCTGCAATAGAATGCCATCCACTTCATCATCCGCGTTTAGTTCGGCGATCAGCTGCTCGACCTGTTCCTGGCTCGCGTCTGCTGGCAAGTGATGATGGAGCGAGCGCATTCCGCACGCTTCAGTCTGACGGACTTTATTGCGGACATAGACCTGACTGGCCGGATCTTTACCGACCAGGACCACAGCCAAGGTTGGTTGTCCTGGAAGCGCGTCGACGGCGGTTTTCACCGCTGCTCTGACATCCGCCGATACGTCTTTTCCCGAGATGATGTTTGCCGCCATGGAACCCATCCTATCGTCTCAGCGACTGCCCAGAGGCAGGCAGTACCGTTCAAAGCTCGCCTTTAGAGCCAGGCGATAGATTCGTCACCATCAGGCGCGCATTTTTAAACAGGGATTGCGAAGATAACCCGCGGGATCAGCCAATCGCGCAAGAATGGAATGGCGAGCGCAATCACCAAGATTGACAGATCCAAGCTGCCAAGCGGTGGAATGAACCGCCGAATAGGCCGCGCCACCGGCTCGATGATCGAGAACAGGAACTGATAGATCGAGCGCACCGTTTGGTTGCGATTGTCGACCACGCCGCCAATCATCAGCCAGCCCAAGATCACATAGACCAAAAGCGCGATGAAATAGATCGTCAGGATCGGCGAGATGAAATAGTTGTGCAGGGCCCAGAATAGGTCTCTCAAGGCTCAGACTCCGTTCGTGTTTTTTGTCACCTAGGATGCTTCACGCTTTGCCGCAAGCCAGAAGCTACTCGGTGCGGCGAAAGCGTTTCGATTGTGCCGCCACCATGGCGCGCCCAAGCGGATCAGGCAGGATCTTACTCAGCGTCGCGAGGCCTTTATTGACTGCGCCTGGAACCACGACGGGTTGGCCGCGATCGCAGGCATTGATCCCGGCTTCGACCACGGGGGCCGCTTCCATCCACATCCAGTCGGGCATTTCATTGGTCTTCTCGCGCGTGCCGTTCACATCATGAAACTCAGACCAGGTGAAACCCGGGCACAGCGCTGTGCAATGGACGTTCTCATGACCAGCAGCTTCGGCTTCAGCCTGAATGCTCTCAGAAAACTTGATCAGGCCCGACTTCACCCCGGCATAAAGCGTGTGGCCATTGGAGCCCGGCGTATATCCCGCCAATGAGGCGACATTGATGATCCGGCCAAAGCCGCGCTCAGCCATACCCGGCAGCACTTTATGGGTCAGCTCAATCGGCGCCGTGAACAGAACGCGCATGAACGCCGCTTGGTCTTTCCATTTGGTATTGAAGAACGTGCCAGGCAGGCCGTAACCCGCATTATTGACCACCCCGTCGACATGACGCCCGGCATCTTTGATCTCTTTCAAGATCGTATCGACGCTGTTCGCACGGGCGAGGTCTTGAGAGATAACAATCGTGGAGACTTTATATTTCTCCTCCAGATCGCGGGCGAGCTTCTCTAAGCGATCAGCGCGCCGCGCCGTCAGAGCGAGATCCCAACCCAGCGCTGCATATTGCTTTGCAAACTCTTCCCCAATCCCGGCTGACGCGCCGGTGATCAGCATTAGTTTTCTAACCGCCATCTCAAATCCTTATGTATCTTTGCGCCAAACCCGGACCTTGGTCAGGAAAGCGTTTTTCAAGCGCTCCGAGCTCAGCCCGTTTTTGTTCATATGTGGATCAAAGGCCCAGCTCAGATAGCCTTTATAATAAGGCTCATGGAACCCTTCTGGGAAATATTCAAGAAAGCCGTCGAGCCCACTATCGTCGCCAAATTGCAAACTGTCGGCGATGACCATTGTCCCGCCGGGTTTGAGCACGCGCGCCGCTTCTGCGATGACTTTCGGGCGCACCCGCGGCGGCAATTCGTGGAACAAATAGATCGAGATGAGATGATCAAAGCTCTCATCCTCAAATGGCAAAGCTTCGGCCATGCCCTCGACCACATCCGCATTCGGCCAGCGTTTGACGGCGGCACGTGCGGCCTCTGCATAAGGCGGCGAGAGATCCAGCCCGGTTAGATCAAGCTTTGGCATTGCGCGCAGGGTTTGCGCCATAAACCGGCCCGTTCCGCACGCCAGATCCAACACTTTTGCTTGCGGGTCACCGGTCTCGCGCACAGATCGCACGAGTTCTCCTAGTGCCACGCGCCGCATCGCGTCAGCCGACCCGGTAAACAGCGCTTCGACTTGGTGATCGTAAATCTCAGCGCTGTCTTCGCTCAGCCAACCATCTGTTTGATAATGAAAATTCTGCCGATAATAGGTCGGGAAACGCTTCGGATCAGCCGCTTCATGCGTGCGAACTTCGGTGCCGTTTCGATCGAGCCGTCTGCGATCAACTTCGCGAACGTCCTGCAAGAAAGCCCGCGCCCGCCGGAAAGACTTTGGTAGATCCCGCAAGCGCATATCGCGGCCAATCGGATCGGGATAGAGACCCGCTTCAATATTGGCGCGATCTTGCCGGAACAGGTCGAAATAAGCCGCCCGCAACGCCTTGGTATTTGGCTTATTCTTCGGTTTGAAAACAGGCTCGCCCGGGCGATTAAACCCGGCTGAGAGGCGTCTCGCCAGCGCATATTGCCCGCCATACCAGGCCGCGCGTAAGCCTTGCGCCGCCGTGTATCGAGCGCGTCCTGCCGTTCGGAGTGTATCGTCGAAAAGGCCCATGACCATTACATGGGGCGCATTCCCAATGACGTCCAGTGTCATCCACGACGCAGCCTTCAGCTTCCGTTCAGACAGGGTTGGGCAGGGTGGCCCACAAATATGGGCGGGTGCGCCTTGTGAATCAGGAGATCTTCGATGATCCGAGCCAGTCTTTTTACAGCCGCTGCGGCTTTGTGCTTTGTGCCAGCTGCGCAGGCGCATCATGACCGTTATGGCGGCGGCTATCATGCCCCTCAACCCACTGTCTCGACAGGGCCGTGTGAACGACAGAAGAAAAATGACAAAGTCGCTGGCGCTTTGGTCGGTGCAGTCGCAGGTGGCCTCATTGGCGTGGCGATTGGCGGCGAGCTTGAACCTGACAATGGATATCACCGCAAACGCGGCTATCGGGGATACCGAGGCTACCGCGGATATCGTGGATATCGCGGGCACCGCCGCGGCAGCTATTATCACAGCCCGGGCGATGATGGCGCTGAGATCGCTGGCGGATTGATTGGCGGCCTCGTCGGCGCTGCCATTGGCAGCGAAATCGCAGGCGGGTCCACAGATTGCGCCAAAACCTATTCAACCGGCACCTACAATACAGGTGGTTCTTATGGATACGGCTCTGGCGACGTTTATGCGCCGACGCGTTCCCCGACCGGACCGGCTTGGGAAAACCCGCAGCGCCAGCAGTCTACGGGACAAGCTTACCCGCAGCCCGCGAGCGCCCCGCCCCCGTCCTACCCGGACTATCCAGACTATCCGAACGACGCCGAGGATGATCTCTACGGCGCGCCTGGCCCGCGCACACAGACGCGGCAATGCACGACGGTGAACCGCGAAACGCGCTTCCCGGATGGATCGGTTGTTCGTGAACCGGTCGAAGTCTGCCAATCAGACAATGGGCGCTGGGAAGTCCCGAGCGAATTCCCGAGCTATTAAAAGCGTCTTTGGCTCAAATCAAATTCAGACATAGGGGAAGTTCCGCACTTCCCCTATTTTTTATGCGAGCGTAAGAGACCCTCATGACCGAATACTTCACACCGATTTCATTCAAACAGTGGCAGAGCGACAAATCCGCGTTCGCGCAGGCTTTGGGACAGTCTTTTCGCGAAACGGGGTTTGCCGTCATCAGTGACCATCCGATTTCGCAAGGCATTATTGACCGGGCGATAGACGCCTCAAAAGCCTTTTTTGAACTGCCGACCGACATCAAAGAAAAGTATCATGATGCCGAAGGTGGCCGTCAGCGCGGCTACACGCCGTTCGGGACAGAGAATGCCAAAGGGGCCAAGGCCGCAGACCTAAAAGAGTTTTGGCATACCGGCCGAGCTCTGCCCGAGGACAGCGCCTATCGCGCCACCATGAAAGACACGCCCGCCGTTCCCGAAATCGCGGAATTCGATGAGGCGACGCGCGATTTCTATGAGGCGATGGACGGGTTTGGCGCCCAACTCCTGCGCGCCGTCTCCTTACATCTCGGCCTGCCAGAAACCTGGTTCGATGACAAAGTTCAGTTCGGCAACTCGATCTTGCGCTTGCTTCACTATCCGCCGCAAAAGAACCCGCCGCCACAAGGAACTGTCCGAGCCGGTGCTCATGAAGATATCAATGTGATCACACTGCTGCTCGGCGCCGAAGAAGCAGGGCTGCAGGCGCTTCATCGCTCTGGCGAATGGTTGGACGTGAACCCGCCAGCCGGGTCGCTCGTGATCAATTGCGGTGACATGTTGCAGCGCCTGACGGGCGGTGTCCTGCCCTCGACCACCCACCGTGTGCTCAATCCGTCCCCAGAGCGGTCTAAGTTTCCGCGCTATTCGACGCCCTTCTTTTTGCACTTTAATCAGGACGTCCTGATCGAGGCGCTACCGCAATGTCTCGAAGAAGGTGGGAAAGCCGAACCGCCAATCACAGCGCAGAACTATTTGCTGGAGCGCTTGCGAGAAATCGGCCTGGTGCGCAGCTAAGTCGGATCGCCAAATCGCTCGAACCATTCGGCGCGATCGAGTTCCCAGACCAAAGACTGGCGCGTCCCGCCATCGGGACGCTGGCTCGTAATTTCACCCATGTGCTGAAATCCGAGCCGGTCCATAATGCGCGCGGTGCGCACATTGTCTAACGCTGCTGTGGCCACGATCCGCTCAAGCAGGAGGGCTTCAAACATCCAAGTGAAGGCCAGTTTGACACCGTTACCGCCGCCACCTCGGCCTTGCTGATCTCGGCGATAGGCGCCGCCAAGGTCCCCTGCCCCCCATTCCGGCCAGATCTCAAAATCTGTGAACGCTACGACCTCGTTGTCCTCGTCAAAACTCAAAAATAGAAGACCTTCGCCGCGTTCTTGTTCAGATCGCCTTTGCTCGATGAACGCCCGCACCGACTCCACTGTCAGCGGACGGGGTAGACTGTAAATCGGGTCGTGGATCTCCGGGTCGCTCAAGAATGTTAGAAATGCCGCGGCATCGTTCGGCTTGGCCAAACGGCCTGGGAAGAGCCCAAAATGGATTTCGCTCGCCGATCGCACCGCGTCTCGAATGCGGGCCTCATGCTCAGGCGAGCATGCGATTTTTGTGATCGGTAGCTGGTCAGCCATGGCCCTGACTCTCCAAAAACGCGTCGACTTGAGCCCTGTGCGGAAGGCTCGGTTGCGCGCCCGGTTTGGTGACCGCGAGCGCCGCTGCGGCAGAGGCAAAGCGGAGCGCGGTCTCCGGCGCTTGCCCTTCCGCCAAGGCGACCGCAAGTGCGCCGCAAAATGTGTCGCCCGCCCCAGTGGTATCGACGACATCGACCGCAAAGGCCGGAGCCCGGGCAATCTCTTGACCCATCTTATACAGCGCCGCCCCGTCGCCGCCGAGGGTCAACGCAACGAGCCCGCCCCGTTCATGCAAAGCATCACCATAGAAGGCGGCTTCAATCTCATTGACGATTAAAAGGTCGCTATCACTGAGCAATTGCGGAGGAACCCCCATCGCAGGTGCGAGATTGATCGCCATCAGCGCGCCGGTCTCACGCGCGACACGCGCCGCCGCTTCTACCGCTGGCACCGGCACTTCAAGCTGGCAAAGGATCACGCCGCATTTTGGTAGCGCCGAGACATCGCTCGGACCGACACGGGTATTGGCGCCGCTGGCAACGGTGATCTGGTTCTCCCCGTCCGGCGAGACTGAAATCAGTGCGACCCCGGTCGAGGTTCCAAGCTCACTCATCACCGCTGAGACATCGACCCCGTCGCGGCGCAGCAAAGAGAGCGCTGGTTCAGCGAGAGCATCATCGCCGACACAACCGACCATGTGCACATCTGCCCCGAGCCGTCGGGCCGCGAGTGCTTGATTGGCGCCTTTACCGCCGGGGTGCTGCGCAAACCGTGCGCCGGTTACAGTCTCGCCCGCTTTTGGCAACGGCGCGCCGCTCGCAACCAGGTCAAGATTGACCGAACCGACAACACCGATCGTGACTGTCATGCATACCCTCCCAGCAGGCGACGCAGTTCTTCGAATACACCATCATCATCGGCGCTTTCATACCATACAACGTTCCCATCTTCGCAAAAGCTCGGGATCGTCCGGCCAAATTGCTCACCTGGTTCCGTCACGACTCGGACGCGGGCCGTGCGTCCTGTGAACAGGTCTGGCCGGGTGACCGCAATCACAGTGCTCGGATCATGCAAGGGCGCGTCACGGTCGCCTTTAGCGGAGAATTCGAGCTTACAAGACGCATCGAGCAGATTGGCCGCAATCTCTGCTTGCGGATTGGCCAGTGCACGAATGGCGGCAATGCGCTTTGCCGTGGCGCGGACGAAATGCGTCACGTCCAGACTGAGGCAGCGAATGGTGAGGTCGGTGTCGAAGACGATTGCAGCGGCGTGCGGGTCGGCAAAAACATTGAACTCCGCATATGGGGTGATGTTGCCGCCTTCTTTGTCAGCGCCGCCCATTAGGACGATTTCTTTCACCCCCGCGACCAAATCCGGCGCCATGGTCAGCGCCAAAGCGAGATTGGTCATTGGCCCAGTGACAATCAGGGTCAGCGGCGCGCGGCGCGCAGACCGACACGTGCGAATGATCTTGTTCACCGCATACGTGCGCGACAACGCGTATTGCGGCTTGGGGAAGTTGAGATTGCCGAGTCCCGTCGAGCCGTGAAAGTCTTCAGCCGTGACCGGATCGCGCAAGATCGGCGTCGGCGCCCCGGCGCAGACTGGCACTGCGCTATCACGGCCCGCTGCTTCGCGAATGATCCGCGCATTCAGCGCCGTTTGTGGCCCCTTCACATTGCCAGCCACGGTCGTAATCGCCTGAACCGACAGTTCGTCCGCCCCAAAGGCGGCGAGCAGCGCGACCGCATCGTCGAGCCCTGGATCGCAATCTATCAATACGCGAGTCATGTTCCCGTGTCTGCGCCGCGAAATTCGCCTTTGCAAGCCTTGAAACAGCGCCCACCTTCGCTAAACGAAAGGAGACCTTTCAAGACTTTGCAGGAGACCTCCCATGAGCGGAACGACGCGTATCGTAGACTATGAGCAAGACGGCCAAACCTATGAGGGCTTCCTCGCCCTTCCAGAAGGCACCCCAAAAGGCGTCGTGCTCGTGGCCCATGCTTGGGGCGGACAGTCTGAGTTTGAGCAAGGCAAAGCCAGCCTGCTCGCCGAGTGGGGTTATGCTGGGTTTGCGGCAGACGTCTATGGCAAAGGCAAGCGCGGCGAAACCAATGAAGAATGCGAAGCACTGATGACGCCGCTCGCGACCAATCGCGAAGAGCTGCAGTCTCGCCTCGCCTTTGCACTCGACATCGCCAAAAAAGAAAGCGGCGTCAGCAAAGCCGCCGCGATTGGTTTCTGCTTTGGCGGTCTTAGCGTGCTCGACATGGCGCGCACCAATATGGCGCTCGATGGCGTGGTCAGCTTCCACGGTCTGTTCGGCGCGCCGGGCAATACCGCGGACAAGATCACTCCGAAAGTGCTCGCTCTGCATGGCTGGGAAGACCCAATGGCCACACCGGACGATGTGATGGATTTCTCCAAAGAAATGACCAAAGCGGGCGCCGACTGGCAGCTGCATGCTTATGGCTCTACCCTGCACGCCTTCACCAATCCGCAAGCCAATAATCCAGACTTCGGCACGGTCTATAGCGCCGCTGCCGACCGCCGCAGCTTTGCCGCATGTAAGGATTTCCTAGAAGAGGTGCTTGGTTAGGCCTCCGCGCATGCGGTTCCGGCGGCGCGACCTTCTGCTAACATTGCCCATAGGCGGGCTGGCGCTCGCTGGCTGTCAGCGCGCGCCGTCCGCTACGGATCTTCTAACCGGTCTCATTGACGCCCCGCCCGGCGCGCGCGCGCCTGCCGCGGGCATTGTCGTCATGAAAGACAATCTCGTCATTGCGCAAGCGGCGGTCGGCGAGGCAGTGGTCGGCGAACGCGCGTTTACGACGCGCACGCCGTTTCGAGCCGCGTCAATCTCTAAGCTCGTAACGGCACTGACCGCTGAGAAGCTGCATAATGATGGGGTCATTGATCTTGATGATGGCATTCGGGAATGGCTCCCAACCTTTCCGACATCGGGGCCCGCGGGCGACGCGGGCCCAAGCTTTCGCGCTTTGCTGAGCCATACGAGCGGCCTCAGTGATCCCGCCGAATATTGGGTCGCACATCCTGGCGCGATCGATGCCATTTTCAACCGGTCGATCTTCCGGGCCGATACCGCATTCGAATATTGCAATCTCGGCTATGGCGTGGTGGCAACGGCTTTGGAAGTGGCCACGCAAAGACGGTTTGACCGCCTTGCCGCAGACTATGTGCTCAAACCCATGGGCCTTGATAGCGGGTTCAATTGGGCCGGTGTCACGCTTGAGAAACGCCGCAGTGGCGCAAGCCTTTATCGCGAGACAGGGCGCGGCTGGGAGGTGCAAACCGATGACCGATCCACGCTGCAAGGCACCAAGCCTGCACTATTGATGGACTATGATGGGGACCTTGCCACTTATCAGCCTGGACAGAATGGGACGCTGTTTTCACCGCAAGGCGGCTTGCGGGCGAGCTTGGTCGATCTCGCCACTTTGGCGGCGCGATTGAAATATGCGCCCGGCTTAGCTCAGCCGGTCTGGACCTTGAATGAGAGCCAAACCAATGGCGTGCATGATCAGCGCTATTACACCCAGTTTGGCACCGGCGTGCACGTGCATCCTGCCGCAGAAAGCCTTTGGCCTGGCGAGAACCTTTGGGGGCATCATGGCGAAGCATATGGGCTCTATGCTGGCGCCTGGTATGCACCTGGCTTGGACCTTAGCTTCGCTTATGCCGTGACCGGCACGCCTGAGACGCCGCCTGCTCGCAGCGCCCGGCATCCGGCCCTCGACGCGTTCACTGAAGTGTTGATGGACGCAGTGATGGCCGCTTATGCAGCGAGCCCCGCCAGCAAATAAAGCCCCGTCGCAAGCACACCGCCGACCAGCGCATAAGGCAGCTGCGTGCGGACATGTTCCATGTGATCACAACCCGAGGCGAGCGACGCGATAATCGTCGTGTCGGAAATGGGCGAGCAATGGTCGCCAAAGACGCCGCCGCCCATGACGGCCGCGACGGCGAGCGGAAGTGGCACCCCTGCTCCCACCGCCAGCGGCACAGCCACCGGCACAAGAATGCCATACGTGCCCCAGCTTGTTCCCGCGGTGAATGAAGTGATCCCCGCAGCGACAAATAGCAATGCTGGGATGACCCAAGGCGCGGGGAAGCTGGAGGCCATGCCCGCAATGAACTCACGCATCCCAACCGCGTTGAGGCTCGCGCCGAGGACCAGAGCGAGATAGATCATGGTCACAGCGGGCAGCAGGTCGCCCATGCCTTTAAACCCGATATCAAGCAGCTCACCCTTGGCGCGTCGCGAATGAGCAAGGCAGAGAAAGGCGGCGGCGGTGGCAAGAATGACCGACCATAAGATCGCCTGAGAGCCTGAGCCTTCGCGAATATCGCCATTGCCCGTCCACAGCATGAAGCCGATCGTTCCGCCAATCATGATCACGAGAGGCAGCGCCATATAGATCGCCCGTGACGGCTCGGCTGGGGCCTCGTTGAACACCCCGCCCTTAAAGTCAGCTGCCTGACCCGTCATCCGCGTCTCGACACTCGCCAAAGCGCCAAAGGTTTTGTTCGAGAAGACTGTGACGAAGACCAAAGCGAGCGCGATCCAGGCATAGAAGTTCAACCCAATCGTCGCCATCAAAACGCCGGTCGCGCCCTCCACCCCATTCTCATTTAACAGCCCCAAAAGGTAAGCGCCCCAGCCATTGAACAGGATCAACACGCTGACCGGCGCACAGGTGGAGTCGATGATGTAAGCGAGCCTCTCGCGGCTAATCTTAAGCTTGTCGAAGAGCGGGCGTCCTAAGATCCCGGTCGTCAAAAGCGAAATATTGGTTTCGACAAAGATCAGCAGCCCGCAGATTGCCGTGACCAGACTGGCGCGGCGCGGCGTCGATGCAAAGCCCGAGTTTTGCAGCCGTTCGACCATGGCGCTGATGCCGCCTGAGCGATGCATATAGACGATCAGAGCGCCAATGATCAGGCAGAACAATAAGACCCGCGTATTGTAAGAGCTATCAAACACGCCGACCGCACGATCAATGCTGCCCAGCGCACCCATGAAGGGGTTGAAGCCAGCAATCATGGTCTCGCTGAGCCAGATCGCGAGACCCAAAGCCCAAAACACGTTGCGTGTCCACACCGCGACAATGATCGCGACCAGTGGCGGCGTGATGGTCAGCCATTCCATGGGGCTTAGTTCAGAACGTTCGGGGAGACAAAATCAGATTCGCGCACCGCTTCTGCGCCGCGCACCAAGCGCATCATGTTTCCGCCCCAGATGTTCGCGACGTCTTCTTCTGAATAGCCCGCCGCGAGGAGATCGCGTGTAATCTTCTGAAGCATGGACACATCGCTCATGCCGTCGACACCGCCGCCGCCGTCCCAATCGCCGCTGATGCCCACATGGTCTGGACCGATCACATCAAGAACATGGAATGTGTGCTCCATGAATTTCTCATAGGTCGAGCGCGGGGCTGGATAGAGCTTGTTGAGCTCAGTGCGCGCCTCAATCCAGGCCGCGAGCGTCGCTTCGTCCATTTCAGCCGTGTTGGTGCCATACGTTTCGCCGAGCTCGGCAAGGGCGGCAGCGCGCTCAGGGGATGGCACAAGCGGCTCAAGATAGCCCCCGAAAATGTTCATCTGGATGACGCCGCCACTCTCCGCGAGTTCGCGCAACAGATCGTCGCCAATATTGCGCGGATGATCGAAAATCACCGACGCGCCCGTATGCGAGAGAATGATGGGGCTGGTCGAGAGGGCGATCATATCGCGCACTGTTGCATCGCTGGCGTGGCTGCCATCGAGCACCAGGCCAAGCCGGTTGGCTTCGCGCACCAATTCTTCCCCAAGCGGGCTCAGGCCATCATAGGGCTGATTGATGTCAGTGGCGCTGTCCGCAAATTGATTGGTGGCAAAGTGGACCGGCGCAATCATCCGCAAGCCGCCAATGTAGAAATGCTCCAACAAGGACACGTCCAATCCGAGCGGATAGGAATTTTCCATGCTCTGGAACACGACTTTCTTGCCGTCGGCGAGAATGCGGTCAGCATCGTCGGCGGTGAACGCAAGCTCAACCTCTTCATGATATTTCGCTGCAAATTCGCGGATCGCCGTCTGGCGCATCAAGCCATGGGTGCGCGCCGCCGCGTAGCTTGCCTCATCGAGCGGACCTTGGCGGGTAAAGATCACCCAGAACCCACCATCGAGCCCGCCCTCATTCATCCGGGGCAAGTCGACATGGGTGCCATCTTCTTCCCAAGTTTGTCGCTCAGAGAACACATAATCCGGCGTGTGAAAATAAGCGGGCGTGTCGAGATGGCTGTCATAGACCGCGATCGACTCGTGAAATGCATACAGCCCCGCATCGCCATGTCCAGCGCTCGCTTCTGGCGCTTTTTGCTCGCTGATATCGCTCCCAGCGCCCGGCATTTGCGGTGCACATGCAGCCAAGGATAAGGCCGCTAACCCCCCGAGCCCAAAACGGATCATATCAATTCTCCCAAACATCTCGGAAAAACCTAATCGAGCGAGGTGTCAAAGCAAGTCTGCCTCTGCGCCATCCTCCCAGATCACGGTTTCAAGACCGACAAAGCGCAACATGCGAGCAAGTTCTGCCTCAAGTTTTGCCGCCCGCGCCGGTGTCCATTTAACTTTCGGTTCGCGCCAGGCATTGATCACCCGCAATTGCCCAGACTTTCGATGCGCTTTGACTTCGATCCGGCCGACGAAGCGATCACCCTCAAGCAGTGGATAGACATAATAGCCCCATTGGCGTTTTGCGGCGGGTACGAACATTTCGACCGTATAATCAAATCCAAACAAGCGTTTGAGACGGGCCCTGTCCCGGATCACGGGATCGAACGGGTTGAGAATCCGCAAACGGCTGGTTGCGCCAGGCGCATCGGACAGGCGTTCTTCAATATCGCCCGGCGCCCAGACTTGCAGGGTACCGCGATCCGCTGTCTCGATCTCAACCGGGATCAGGACCGCCTGATTAGCCGCGGTCCAGGTTTTGGCTTCGGCATTGCTCACCGCCTCCCAGAAGCGTTGAATGTCGCCTTCGCTGCCAAACGCCATCCGGTCGAGGGCGGCGTTGCAAAGCCAGTCAATCTGGTCGGCATCGCTGATCTCAGCGCCGCGCAAATGGTCAGGGATCACACGCTCGCTGAGGTCGTAGAATTTGGTGAAATTCTCCCGGTGCGAGGTCGAGAGCTCGCCCGCATACCACATATAATCGAGCGCGAGCTTGTGCGGCGGACGCGCCCACATTTTCTTCTCGCCTTCAATCTTGGTGTCGAAGGCTTTGGTGCAGAGCGGGCCTTCGTCCCGGATGCGATCTTTGATGGCATTGCGGCCGTCTTCATCCAACATCCCGCGATGCCATTCCCAGCCGCGGACTTTCGCTTCGAGGCGGCGAAACTGGCGCTGCCACATGGGATAGAAATCCATCGGGATGACCGAGGCGTCATGGGTAAAATGTTCGAAGACTTGGCGATGGTCCGCCAAGTGGCGATTGAGCATGCGTTCGCGATAGTTTTGATTACGGCTCCACAAAATATGGTGATGCGCGCGCGAGACGACTTGGATCGTGTCGAGTTGAACAAAGCCGAGCGCTTTGATCATCGCATCTAAATCGAGCGACCCCGCGGGTGTCTCGGCCAAACCCTGCGCGCTCAGCCAGAGGCGTCGGGCGTCGCGATTGGAGATTTTGAGCGGCGTCCGTTCAGCCACGTCTATTCCTTTGACTTGCGAATGGCCCGCCACTGTTTGAGACGTTCGGCAATCGGCCCCTCGCGGCCTTGGCCTTTCGGCTCGTAGAAGTCCACCCGATCCATGTCATCCGGGAAATAGTTTTGGCCCGAAAAGCCGCCTTCTTCATTGTGATCATAGGCATAGCCTTTGCCATAGCCTTGATCCTTCATCATCTGGGTCGGCGCATTCAGGATATGCTTGGGCGGCATCAGGGACCCAGTCTCTCGCGCGGCGGCCCGAGCGCGTCTCAGTCCCATATAAGAGGCGTTCGATTTAGGCGCGGTTGCAAGATGCACGACCGCGTGCGCGAGTGGGATCAACCCTTCAGGTTCGCCAAGCCGCTCAAACGCGCGCGCGGCTTCGCCTGCCACCATCATCGCTGTTGGATCGGCGAGGCTAATGTCTTCGCTCGCCATCACGACAAGACGCCGGGCAATAAAGAGCGGGTCCTCACCGCCTTCAATCATCCGCGCAAACCAGTAAAGCGCCGCATCCGGATCCGATCCGCGAATCGATTTGTGCAGCGCGGAAATCAGATTGTAATGCTCGTCGCGGTTCTTGTCATAAGCCGGCGCGCGTTTCTGCAAGAGCATAGACAATTCTTCGACACTGAGCGCAGTTCCATCATCGGCAAGGGTGAAGACCTGCTCTGCTAAGTTCAGCAAGTAGCGCCCATCGCCATCGGCCATATCAATCAGCGACTCGCGGGCGCGGGCGTCCAGAGGGAGGGCTCTCTTTGTCGTCGCCTCGGCCCGCTCTAGCAGGGTCTTTGCGGCGCCTGTGTCCAGCCTATGGAGCACCAAAACAGCCGCGCGGGAGAGCAAAGCGCCGTTCAGTTCAAAGCTTGGATTCTCCGTGGTGGCCCCGACCAGCGTCACCGTTCCGGCTTCGACATAAGGCAAAAAGCCATCCTGTTGGGCTCGGTTGAAGCGATGAATTTCGTCGACAAAGAGGAGCGTTCCCTGCCCCATATCCCGCCGCTTTTGCGCCGCTTCGAAGACCGCGCGCAAATCCTTCACCCCTGAAAAAATGGCAGAAATCGCTTCGAAATGAAGGTCGGTCTCGGCTGCGAGCAAGCGCGCAATCGTGGTCTTTCCAACCCCTGGCGGACCCCAGAGTATAATCGAAGACAATTGCCCCGAGCCCAGCATCCGCCCCAGCGGCGCCTCGGCCCCAAGCAGATGATCCTGCCCGACCACATCGGCCAGCTTTTGCGGCCGCATCTTATCCGCCAAAGGCCTCGGCGCAGCATCAGAAAGATCAGAAGCAGCAAACAAATCCGTCATCCCATCAGCCATAACCACCTCATCACAAAATGATAAGATCCATGCCTTCCATGCTTTGTGCGGGAGCGCACGAAC
>JBCBDI010000021.1:0-2963 GCA_038529885.1 Pseudomonadota bacterium | reverse complement strand
GCGCAAGAACATATCATGAACTAACACTCGTGATCAGTTCTCCCTTGACCCTCCAAACAGGCGGCGTAGGGAAAGCAGAATTGGCCTACAAGCCAATGGGGATGGCAAACGCAGAATTAGAGTGAGCAAATCCCGTCATGACCAAAGGCCTCGTTATCGCCGCTCCGCATTCAGGTAGCGGCAAAACCGTCTTCACCATGGGCCTCGCCCGCGCGCTCAAGTCAAAAGGCGTTCGCCTCCAAATCGCCAAAGGCGGCCCTGGCTATATTGATCCGCAATTCTTGAGCGCAGCAGCAGTCCAGCCGTGTTTCAATCTCGACAAATGGGCGATGGGCAATGCGCAACTCCAAGCCCGCGTCGCCGCCATTGCAGGCGACAAAGACATGCTCCTCGTGGAGGGCATGATGGGTATGTTTGATGGCGCAGCGGGTATGAATGGATCAACCGCCGACCTGGCCGATACGCTTGGCTTGCCCGTCCTACTCTTGGTCGACGCGAGCGGCCAAGCCCAATCCATTGCTGCCCTCGTTCATGGCTTCGCTACCCTGCGCGAGCGCCCCAAAGTGTGCGGCGTCGTCGCCACCCGCGTCGGCAGCGCACGTCATGGCGAGATGCTACGTGACGCAGTTGCCGAGATCGGCATTCCATTTCTGGGAGCTGTGCATCGCTCTGAGGCGCTGACCATTCCGTCCCGTCATTTGGGTCTTGTTCAAGCGACTGAGTCTTTATCTCGGGAGGCTCTGCTGCGAGCGGCTGAAACATATGTGGCTGACGCCGTCGATCTTGATCTATTGCTGGAGCTCGCCGGAGACGTTCCCCAGGTGGGAGCTGTGAGCCCGCTCCCTCCGCTTGGACAACGGATCGCTGTGGCGAAAGACATCGCTTTTGAGTTTACCTATCCGCACCTTCTGACCGATTGGCGCGCGCAGGGTGCCGAGATTGAGCTCTTCTCTCCACTCGCCAATGAAGCCCCGTCCGCGGCGTGCGATGCCGTCTTCCTGCCTGGTGGATACCCCGAATTGCACTGCGCGACGCTCGCCGCAGCAGACACGTTTTGGACGGGCCTAAGACAGGCTGCCGACAGAGGCGCGCTTATCTATGGCGAGTGCGGAGGCTATATGGTGCTTGGCAAAGCGCTCATCGATGCCAACGGGATCGCGCACCCCATGGCGGGATTGCTGGACCATGTGACGAGCTTTGCAGAGCGCCAGATGAATCTCGGCTATCGGCAGATGACGCCCCTCGGCGGCGGACCGTGGACCGGACCCCTGAATGGCCATGAGTTTCATTATTCTAAGCTCGTTGACCCTGGCACCGATACCGCTCTGTTCAGCGCGAAAGACGCTTCTGGAAAAGATCTCGGCACCCATGGCGGACGCCGGGGCTCCGTCATGGGCTCTTACATGCACATCATCGATGCGGCTCCGACTTAGATCGTCACGCTGCCGCTAATTTTGCGGCCATTGCGCTCGATCTCGATTTCCCAACGGCCTGGATCGCGATCCAAGGCGCGGTTGAGATCGTCCAGGGTTTCGATCGGCTCGCCATCAATCGCGGTGATGATGTCGCGCGGCTGCACGATCCGCATCCGATAGGCGCGGCGCGACATGCGCGTGACGAGAATCCCGCTCGCAAATGAGTCTGCGTAGCCAATCTCTTCCGCGAGACGCGGAGAGAGCTCAACCACTTCAACACCAGCAAAGGGGTGACGACCGTCGAGCAAGACCCGTTCGGCTTCGCTGGCTCCGGGCGGGGCGGCAAGCCGCACATCTAGAAGCTCAGCATCGCCGCCGCGTAGGACTTCGAGCGTCACGTCTTCCCCAGGCGACTTGGTCGCGGCGAGGAATTTAAGGCCGCGTTCGTCAAACACTTCACGTCCATCAATGGTCAACACAAGATCACCTCGGCGCAGACCTGCATCATCTGCTGGGCCGTCCTCATAGACTTCCGAGACAATCACGCCGAGCGGGCGATCCAAACCTTGCGCTTTGGCGATGTCGAAAGTGACAGACTGACCTTTCAGGCCCAACCAGGGCCGCACAATCGTGCCCTCATTGACGGCGGCATCCACGACGCGCCGGACCATTTCAGACGGGATGGCAAAGCCAATCCCGTTGGACCCACCAGAGCGCGAGAAGATGGCCGTGTTGATGCCCACCAATTCGCCGCGCGTATTGACCAGCGCGCCGCCTGAATTGCCGGGATTTACCGCCGCATCTGTCTGCAAGAAGAAAGCGTAGTCTGACACGCCAACATCGGTTCTCGCGGTCGCAGAAATAATGCCGGTCGTGACCGTTTGGCCAACGCCGAACGGGTTGCCGACGGCGAGCACAAGGTCGCCAACTTCAACGGCGCGCGTATCGGCATAGTCGAGCGTGGGCAATTCATTGCCTTCGGCATCGACGCGCAGGACCGCCAAGTCCGTCCGTTCGTCGGCCAAGATCAACTCAGCCGGATATTCACGGCGGTCTGCCAACACAATGACGATTTCATCCGCGCCATCGATGACGTGATTATTGGTCACGACGAAACCCTCAGAGCCGACGATCACACCGGACCCGAGCGAGCTTTGCGTGCGCGGTCCCCCGAAGCGGCGACCGAACATAAATTCTTGCATACTGACGCCGCGCTGCACGGTTTTCTTAGTGTAAACGTTGACCACGGCAGGCGAGACGTCTTTCACCAAGGGGGCGTAGCTGAGCTCAATCTGGGCTTGGGTTTCAGGAACCGTTTTTTCCCAAAAATTCTGCGCTGAAGCGGATCCATAAAGCGGGCTCACGATCACCAGGACCAGGGCCACCAGGACCAGAACCACCGCCACCAGCACCTTTGAAACGTGTTTTGTCATGTTTTTAGAGTAGATCATGAATATGGCTCTATTCCGGCGCACTGGCGGAGGCAATTGGGCACACATGACATTTCAGTTAGTTGCTTGAAATGAATGCAGAAAAGCTTTGCTAAAG